>DASTDR010000080.1:0-2112 GCA_035710265.1 Gemmatimonadales bacterium
GTCGCCCACCCTGACCAGTCCGGCCGCGACGCGGCTCGGCGTGATCCTGGGCACCGCCGCCTACATGAGCCCCGAGCAGGCGCGCGGCAAGGTGGTGGACAAACGCACCGATGTGTGGGCGTTCGGCTGCGTGCTGTACGAGATGCTGCTGGGCAAACGTCCGTTCGACGGCGACGACGTCTCCGAGACCATGGCGAGAGTCATCGAGCGCGAACCGGACTGGAACGCGTTCGCGACAGCTGCGCCACCGTCGATCGCCCGCCTCGTCCGGCGCTGCCTCCAGAAGGATCCCCAGAACCGGCTTCGCGACATCGGTGATGCGCGGCTTGAATTGCGCGACGCGATGACCGAGGCTGGCCAGCAGGAGACTTCAGTCCAGTCAGCGCCGGTTGCTCGACGTGCGCGTGGTTCGCTGGCTGCGGTGCTCGCGGCGGGGCTCGTCCTGGGAAGCCTTGGAGCCTGGGCGTTCACGTACGTGCGGTCAGGCGGTACGCCGGCCGCGACATCGACCGCTGGTCCGCCGCTCGTCGCGGAAATCAACCTGCCCGCCGATGCGGCCCTCGCCCTGGACTCGGAAGCCGCCAACGTCGGATACGACTCCACGCTGCTCGACCTCTCACCGGACGGGCGAACGCTCGTGTACGTCGGATCGTCGAGCGGAACGATTCGCCTCTTCGCGCGTCAGCTGGATAGCTTTGACATCCGTCCGCTCGCGGGAACCGAGGGCGCGCTGCATCCATTCTTCTCGCCGGACGGGCGGTCGGTGGGCTTTCTCACCAACGACAAGGTCAAGACGTATTCGTTCACAACGGGAACGACGACCACGATCTGCGACGTGGATGTGGGTGTGGTCGGAACCTGGACCGCCGACGATCAACTGTTCTTCGGGGCTGGAGAAGGCCGCCAGCTCTTTCGTGTGAGTGCCCACGGCGGAACACCGGTGATGGTCGCCGACGCGCACGAAGGCTTCAGGTATGGACGCGTGACACCCGACGGCAGGCACGTGCTCGTGACGTACCGGCGCCTGGGCATCGGCGCTGATTTCGCGCAGATCAGGCTCATGAATCTTGCGACCAAGGAGGCCACGACGCTCACGACCGACGGCTACGACGCGCGGCTCACCTCCGCCGGAGATCTTGTCTTTGGCCGATCGGGGCGGGTGTTTGCGGCGAGATTCGACCCGGAGCGTCAGGTCGTGGGCGATCCCGTACCGATTGCCTCGGGCGTGCGCATGCATGCGCTCTATCCGCACCTTCAGCTCGCCGTGTCGTCAAATGGCGTGCTGGCCTACGTTCCGGGCGGCGATGTGGCCGTCGCCGGCATGGCGTGGGTGAACCGGCAGGGACAGGCGGAGTTTCTCCCGCTCGAGCCGCGCGTCTACGGTATGTTCGACCTGTCGGACGACGGCCGCCGGCTGGCCATCCAGGTAGGCGACACCCAGGACTACATCCTGGTCTATGACATCGACCGCGGCTCTTCTCGGCGTCTGCCGACGACCGACAGCGCAGGGTGGCCGAAATGGTCGCCTGCTGGAGACGCACTTGCGTATACGAGTTTCTCGGAGGGCAAGCCCTACCGCGTGCTGGTTCAACGCGTGGATTCGGACCGGCCGCCGGTTGCCGTGGCCGAGTCCCAAACGCGGCTCACTCCCAGTACGTGGAGCTCTGACGGACGCCTCACGTTCTACGAATTCCCGACAAACCGCATCGGCGTCGTCTCCGTGCCGCGCGACACCGCGACGTCGCCGGCCGCACCGCAGTACCTGGATTTCGTGGGGAGCGCTCACGACATCTCCGCTGACGGCCGCTGGCTGGCCTACGCCGACGCGAGTGCCGGCCTCAGCGTTCGCTCGCTGCCTGTCGGCGAACGCGTTCACAAGATCTCGGAAGCCGGCAGCGAACCGCGATGGTGCCGCAAGTGCAGCGAGCTCGTGTATCGGAGTGGAAACCGCTGGTTCAGCGTCGACGTGCGACGAGAGCCGGTGTTCGAGTGGAAACAGCCGCGGCTGATCCTTCAAACCCAGTTCAACGACAGTCCGGGGCCGTCATGGGCGTTGTCTCCGGACGGGCAACGCATCCTGGTGGTGAAGAGGAAGGAAGACCTGCCACGAAC
>DASTDR010000081.1:0-5722 GCA_035710265.1 Gemmatimonadales bacterium
CCGCGCGACCTGGAATCGGGTGCACAAGGTCCAGGCGTGCAACGCGAGGCGCAGGGGCAACGAGGCGCGGGCTCGGACGCCGGCGCCGCTCAGGGGGCTGATGCGCTGCACGCACGCGATGACGCCGACCCACACGCGCCGGTGTGGCCGGCTGTACCGGTACTACGTCTGCCTAGGGGCGAGCCGCAGGGGCCACGACACCTGCCCGGTGCGCTCGATCGCCGCCAGCGAGGTGGCGGGGCTGGTCCTTGGGCAGGTGCGGCGGCTGCTTGCCTCGCCCGAGGTGGTCGCGCGGACGATCACCGCGGCGCGCCAGGAGAACGGTGCGGCTGAGGACGCCGTCCTCGCGGAGAGGGAGGTGATCGAGGCGCTCGGCGCGCTCGAGCCGGTCTGGGAGGAGCTCTACCCCGCCGAGCAGGCGCGCATACTGCGGCTGTTGATCGAGCGGATCGACGTCGCGCCCGACGGCATCTCCGTCGCGCTGCATGCCGCCGGGATTCGCAGCCTCGTCGCGGAGCTGGCCGACCAAGAGCCTCCTGCTCCGGCCGCCTCCGAACGCTTGCTGGAGGCCGCAGAGTAGTGACCGGGCGCGCCGCTCTCGAACTCGATACCCTGACCATCCGCATCCCGATCCGGCTACAGCGTCGGGGTGGCCGAAAGCTGATCATGACGCCGGAGGGCGTGGCGGCACCGGCACGGAAGCCGAGCCGCGACGAGACGCTGGTCAAAGCGCTCGTCCGTGCGCACCGATGGCGGCGGAAGATCGAGAGCGGTCAGGCCAGGTCGATCACCGACCTTGCGGAAAAGGAGCGCGTCACGGACGCCTACGTCTGCCGGCTCCTCCCACTCACCTGCTTGGCGCCAGATATTGTGGAAGCGATGCTTGACGGGCGGCAGCCGAGAGGCCTCAGGCTGGCTGAGATGCTGGGCAATGGGACGCTCGAATGGGGGGAGCAGCGGAGAGCTTGGGGCGAGGCGACCCCGCGCGCACAGCGATGACGAGCGCTCATCCGCCTGGCGGACAGCCCGTCTCGCCGATCTCGCCTCTCGGCCTACAGCTGCGCGGCGGGGTTTGTCGGGTTGACGGGGTAGCCGACATGAGATCGACGGCTTTACCGCCCGGGCGCGTGCCTCTACGTGCCGATGGCTGCACCTCGCCGGCCAGCGGCCGCCTCAATCACGCGCGGCCACCTTCGCAAGACGCTTCGTTCTTGGTCCGCGAGGGCCGTGACGATCAGCCAGAGCGGCCGCGTTTTGACGCAGCAAATTTGCGGGTGGCTCGGTCATATTCGGCAGTGTCGCCGAGGGCATTGGCAAGGACCAGGGCGCCCGTGATGGTCGACAGCACTTCGGCCGCCTTACTTGGCGAGAGCCCTTCCGCGACTAGCTTGTCCTGGCACATCTTGAAAAAGCCCTTCACTTCCTTCGCAACCTGTTCCGGCAGATCCTGCGAGGCGGCGCCGAGCACGGTACAAGGGCACATGTGAGCTTCGGAGAAAGCAGTTCCTCGGAAGGCCTTCGTCCAGACACGGACGGGATCAGGGTCTTTCTCCAGCTCCTTGTCGATCAATTCGGAAGTATATTCCGCCCAGCGGCGAATGACGGCCGCCGCGAGATCCTCCTTTGTTGGGAAATGGTAGTGGACACTCGAGCTCTTGATGCCGACATCCGTGGCGATTTCCCGGAAGCTGAAGCCGCCGAAACCGCCCTGCTGCATGCGCCGTTCGGCGGCGTCCATGATCGCAGTTTTGACGTCACTCATGGAGTCACTCCTATGACTATCTGTTGATAGATAGTCCTTGCGCCGGGAGAAAACAACGGTTATCCCCCTACCAGTCGAGAGAGACGTCGGCGAGCGTGGCGTCAGAGACGCTACCCGCTGGCGCAGAGGAGGAAGCCCTGCCGCTCCGCGGCATGAGGCATGACAATCCGGGGCGATGGCGATGTTCTCGGTGATCTTCGAAGTCCATCCCAAGCAAGAGAAGTTCGACCTCTATCTCGAGCTTGCGAAGGGATTGAGACCGATCCTCGAAGGGATAGACGGCTTCATCGACAACGAACGCTTCGAGAGCACGCGCCGGCCGGGCTGGATCCTGTCGCACTCGACCTGGCGCGACGAGAAATCCGTGGTGAGGTGGCGGACGGTCGGCAAGCATCACAACACCCAGCAGCGCGGCCGGGATGAGGTGTTCCAGGACTACCATCTGCGGGTGGGCGAGATCGTGGCGGACACGGCACCACCCGCAGGCGCGGCGATCGTCGAACAGCGGCTCGACGAGACGGAGATCGGGCGGGCGAAATTCATGACGCTGACCGAGGTCCCGCCGTCATCAGGCATGACGGTCGCGGTGCTGCCGGACTGGTTGTCGCTCGATCGGCATCGGGCGGACCTGATCGACCACGACGTTTTTGCCAGCATCTACAACGCAGGGAAACTCGCGCTGTTAGCGTCGTGGCGCGACCGGCCCTCTGCCGAGAAATTCAGCCCGCCCGCCTTTGGCGGCCTCCGCCATCGGATTGTGCGCGTGGTCCGCGACTACGGCATGTTCGATCGACGCGAGACTCCGCAGTATTACCCGGATATCCAGACGGGGACGGCGTCGCGCGGAAATTCGTAATCGCTGTCATCAGAAAGGAACCATGGTGTTAGACCTTCGCCCCAACTGCGAATGCTGCAACAAGGATCTGCCGCCGGCGGCCACCGACGCCATGATCTGTAGCTTCGAATGCACCTTCTGCCGGGGCTGTGCGGAGACGACCCTGGGTGGGCGCTGCCCGAACTGCGGCGGCGGGCTGGTAGCGCGTCCCATCCGCCCGGCCGAAAAGCTGGCACGGTATCCGGCATCCACCGTGCCGGTCACCAAAGCGGACGGTTGCGTCGGAGCCTCATCCTGATCGCTCCGGTGATCGAAGGAACGCGCCACGAAAGATCCAAGTTGCCGCGGCGAGACCGGGCGCTGTCAATCCGTCCTGGTCGCTCCCCGTGACCGGAAGTCTCACGCTGACGGCCCGGCCCGGAGGGCCGCCCGCAACTCGCTATAGTCCTTACCAGCGCCTCGAGGGAGAAGGCTTTGTTGAGGCCGCTGGGGTTGGGCAGGATTTAGGTCGTGGTGCCCGCAAACCCTGCGGGATACCGGCCCCATGCCACGTCCGGCTGGTCCATCATCGCCGAGAAGGTGCGCTTGCCGAGAAACGCGACCGAACGAGGGGCATAGCGACGTATCTTGGCTTCGAAGCCCGGCCGCGCTTTCCGGAATTCGTCCGGCGGCACATCGATGGCCCGTCTTGTCGGCCGGGCGACGACGGCGGTCAGGCCGCATCGGTATTCGAGCAAGCGCCGCTCCTCGTGCGGCTGAAGGCGGACATCGGTGAAGCCGGTGAGATGCAGCACCGTCCAGAAGCGATTGCTGCAGCTGGAGAAATTGTGACCGACGACTGCGGCGGTCGTGGCCGGGTTCACGCCGCAGAAGATCACGTCGAGATCGCGGGCAAGAATGTCCGGTTCATACGAGCTCAATCCGGTCTCTTCCTTATGGGCTGCGGGCGGTCGCCCGCTGGCGATCGGGCAGCGTCCAGGCTGTCTACCGATAGATAGAGGTTGACGCGCCGGCGCGCCAGCCTTATCTAACGCGTGTGGACCTACTGATAGATAGAACGTCACGAACGCCATTCTGCAGGGTCACAAGCGGCGCAAGTCGCTCAAGCCTCGGGTCCGCACTTCCAAGGGACGGAATGGGTGAGCCCACGTCCCCGAGCTCGTCAACTTAGGAGGATGCAATGAACCAGACGGAAAAGGCCAAGCGCTTCGCCGAGCTGCACGTGAAAGGCAAGCCGCTGCTGCTCTACAATGCGTGGGATGCCGGCAGCGCCAAGGCGATACTCGCTGCTGGTGCCAAGGCGATCGCGACGAGCAGCTGGTCCGTCGCGGAAGCCCAAGGCTATCGCGACGGCGAGGCCATCCCGATCGCGCTCGCCGAACAGATCGTGGCGCGGATCGCGGCGACGATCGATGCGCCGGTCACCGTCGACTTCGAGGGCGGCTACAGCGAAGACGACGGCGAACTGGCCGGCAATGTTTCGCGACTGCTCGATCTTGGCGTCATCGGTATCAATTTCGAGGACCGGGTCGTGAAGGGCGCGGGTCTCTACGATATCGACCGGCAGGCACGCCGGATCTCGGCTATCCGCAAGGCGGCCGAGCAGAAGGGCGTCGAGCTCTTCATCAACGCGCGGACCGATGCGTTCTTCGAACATGGCGATGACGCGGCGCAGGCTGTCGGCGAGGCTCTCGACAGGGCCAAAGCCTACGCGGTCGCAGGCGCGTCCGGCTACTTCGTCCCCGGCTTGGTGGACGATGCGCTGATCGGGCGGGTCTGCGAGAGTGTCTCGCTGCCCGTGAACGTAATGGTCATGGAGGGCGTTCCATCGAATGCTCGGCTCGCCGAACTCGGCGTCGCGCGCATCAGTTACGGTCCGATTCCATATATCCGCGCGATGAAGGCACTCGAGCGAGAAGCGAGGACGACGTTGAACGAAGCCGCCGCGCGTTCGGAGGGTTGAGCCATGAGCAGCCAGCAAACCCCAACCACGACTCACAGCGTCGAGACACCTTCAGGCCGCATCAGCTACGCATCCGCTGCCTCCGGTCCGGTCGCGCTCTTTGTGCATGGCGTGGTCTTGAATAAGCATCTGTGGCGGCACCAGTTGGCCGGGCTGTCTGACATCCGCCGCTGCATCGCGGTGGATCTCCTGGCGCATGGCGACACCGAGATCGCGCCGGATCAAGATGTTTCCGTGACCGCCAACGCGAAGATGCTGAGAGAGGTGCTCGATGGCAGAATGGCCTAGAGCCCTTGCGAAAGCGGCAGCATTCCGTGCCTTTTCGTCCACGCTCGTTGCTGCCGTTCCCGTAGACGAACCGACTTCCTGATCGCTGAAGAGGACGATTTGCCGTGTTTTGGCCAACTCATCGACGAAGAGCGGATCCCAGTCGTCTAGTGTGCCCCTGAACCGATGGAGGAACAGGACGGGCGTTCTATCGACTGGATTGTCCGAAGTTCTCTGTAGGCGTAACGAACGTCCCCAACTTCAAAATACGTGGTCGGAGTTGTGGCGGCGTGCTCTGCGACTCTGGTCATGGTTCCTCTCCCGTTTTGTATTCGCGACGGCAGTTACGCGTTGACGTCGACAACTGTGCGACCCCGGACTTTCCCTTCGAACATCCGGCGCACGACATCGGGAACCTCTGCAAGGCTGACCACCCGCGCCGTCCGGGCGAGCTTGTACGGGTTCAGATCGCGTGCCAGACGCGACCAGGCCTCGATGCGGGCCTCCTGCGGGGCATTCACCGAGTCGATACCGGCAAGGGTGACGTTGCGCAGGATGAAGGGCAGCACCGATCCGGGAAGATCCAGACCTTGAGCCAGGCCGCAGGCCGTGACCACGCCGCGATATTGAGTCTGCGCCAACACGTTCACGAGCGTATGACTGCCAACGGAGTCCACTGCGCCGGCCCATCTTTCGCCCGCGATCGGTGCTCCCGGCTCCGAAAGGGTCCGGCGGTCGATGATGTCCGCCGCGCCGAGGCTGCGCAGATAATCGCTTTCCTCGAGACGTCCGGTCGACGCAACGACGCGATAACCGAGATCCGACAGGATCGCGATCGCGATGGAGCCGACGCCGCCATTGGCGCCGGTGACCAGAATGTCCCCGCGCTGCGGTG
>DASTDR010000082.1:0-2415 GCA_035710265.1 Gemmatimonadales bacterium
CCCCGGCAGCGTACGGATTCACCGGTTGAATCGCGCCGAGTACGCAAACGCGATGCGCGACCTGTTCGGCCTCGACGTGGACGTGTCGGCGCTGCTGCCCAACGACGACATCAGCGACGGGTTCGACAACATCGCCAGCGCGTTGAAGGTGTCGCCCTCGTTCCTCGACCAGTACATCATGGCGGCTCGCGCGATGGCGAAGCAGGCCGTCGGCACTCCCGCCGTCGCGACGGAGACGCGCACGACCGTGCGCGGAGTGGATGCCGGCGTTCCGCTTCCTCCCGGCGCCCGTGCCGGCGTGACCGGCAGGTTCCTGGCTCCCTTCGAGGGCGACTACGAGATCCGGACTGCCGGCAGCCCCGCCCTGTTCACGATCGACGGCCGCCCGGTGGACACGCGCGGGCGAATGCACCTGACCGCGGGCGATCACACGGTGATCATGGCCAGCGTTGTCCGCGGCCTCGTGGAGAGCGAAGGTGCGCTCTTCGGCTTCGTGCCGGGTGGCGCCGGTACGGGCTACCAGAGCACGGGCACGTCGGCGCCCGCGGCCAACGCCGGCGCGGGCGGACGCGGAAACGCCGGCCTCAGCGTGACGATCAACGGTCCGTTCAATCCGACGGGCAACCCCGTCGAGACGCCGAACCGCAGGAAGGTCTTTGCCTGCCGTCCCGCCAATCCCAAGGAAGAACTGCCGTGCGCGTCGCGCATCATGGCGAGCCTGGCGCGCAGGGCGTTCCGCCGCCCTGTGACCGACGCGGACCTGGCGCCGCTCATGCAATTCTTCGCCGAGGGCCGCAAAGCCGGCACGTTCGAGAACGGGATCGAGAGCGCGCTGACGGCGATGCTGTCGAGCGCGAAGTTCCTCTATCGCTCCGTGCCTCCGCCCGCCAACGCCCAGCCGGGCGCGATCTACAGGTTGAGCGACCTTCAGCTGGCGTCGCGGCTGTCGTTCTTCCTCTGGTCGAGCATCCCGGACGAGGAACTGCTGACGCTGGCCGAGCAGCGCACGCTGAGCGCGCCGAAGACGCTCGAGGCGCAGGTGCGCCGCATGCTGGCGGATCCGCGCTCGAAGGCCTTGACGACGAACTTCGCGTTCCAGTGGCTGCGCGTGCGCGATACGGCGGCGTTCGACCCCGATCCGTATACCTATCCGGCGTTCGACCCGCCGCTGCGCACCGCGATCCGCCGCGAGATGGAGCTGTTTCTCGACAGCGTGTTCAAGGAAGACCGCAGCGTGCTCGATCTGCTCTCGGCGGACTACACCTTCCTGAACGAACGGCTCGCCCAGCACTACCGCGTGCCGAACGTGCGCGGCGATCAGTTCCGCCGCGTCACGCTGGCCGATCCGAACCGCTTCGGCCTGCTGGGCAAGGCGTCGGTCCTGATGGTGACGTCGTATCCCAATCGGACCTCACCGGTGCTGCGCGGCGCCTACATCCTGGAGAACCTGCTGGGGACGCCGCCCGCGCCGCCGCCGGGGGACGTGGAGGCGTTCCAGGAAAACAAGGAAGGGGAGCAGTTCAAGACGATTCGCCAGATCACGGAGGCGCATCGGGCGAACCCGACCTGCAACGCCTGCCACGGCGTGATGGACCCGCTGGGCTTCGCGCTCGAGAACTTCGACACCATCGGGACGTATCGCGCCGTGGACCGCTTCACGCGCACGGCAATCGACACCAGCGGCAAGCTGGTGGATGGCACGGCCCTGAACGGGCCGGCCGACCTGAGGACGGTCCTGCTGGCCCATCCCGAGCGGTTCGTCCAGACGCTGACCGAGAAGCTCACGATGTACGCGCTTGGGCGCAGCATCGAGTATTACGACATGCCGACGATTCGGGCGATCGTCCGCGATTCGAGGGCAACCAGTTACAGGTTCTCGTCCATCGTGATGGGCATCGTGAACGCGCCGGCGTTCCGGTCGAGCATCGTGGAAGACGTCCGCAGGGGCGGGTCTTCAGTGGAAGCCGTTCGTCGGGGCGGGTCTTCAGTGGAAGCAGTTCGTAGGGGCGGGTCCTTAGACCCGCCCGTGCAACAGTAGGAGCAACCATGTTCGTCACCAGGAAGCACCTGTCACGCCGCACGGTACTCCAGGGTCTGGGGGCCGCCCTCGGCCTCCCGCTGCTCGACGCGATGATTCCAGCCCGCACCGCGCTTGCGCAGACGGCCGCCAAAGTGACGCCGCACGTCGGCTTCATCTACTTCCCGCACGGCGCGGTCATGAATCGCTGGACGCCGGCGGCAACTGGCCAGATCGGCGAATTCGGCGACATCCTCAAGCCCCTGGACAAATACAAGGCGATGACCACGGTGTTCTCGAACATCGACAACCAGGCGGCCATCGGTCCGGTCCATGCCTTGTCGCCGGGCACGTGGCTGTCGTGCGTGCGTCCGGCGATCAGCCAGGAGCCGAACGCC
>DASTDR010000083.1:0-17958 GCA_035710265.1 Gemmatimonadales bacterium
CCGTGGCGGACCAGCGGTCGTTGGCCGCCTCATCGGCCAGCACGTCGCCCGCAAGTACGCGAAACTCGCCCATGTGCGGCGTGCAGACGACCGGACGCGTAGCGCTGCCTTTGAAGTAATGCAACGCATCGGCGTCGATCACCGTCGGCAGCGACCTGCCGCCGAGCACGCCGGCGACAAAATCCTCCCGCGCGGTCTCGCGTCCCAACCCAGGGCCCAGGACGATCGCATCGGCCCACTCGATTGCCTCGTGGACCGCCGGCTCGAGCGTGTCGCCGAGCGCGGACTCGACGGTCAACAGATCTGGTAAACTGGCCTGGGCCGCAGCGATCGTTTCGCGCGCGGCAACGAGCTTGACGAGCCCCGCGCCGGCGGCGAGCGCGCCGCGCGCGGCATGGAGCGCCGCACCGCTCATCCCGTTCGCGCCGCCGATGACACAGACCCGGCCGCGGTCTCCCTTGTGCATCTGCGGCGCGAGGCGCGGCAGGCGCTCGGCCGCCCACGCGTCCGTGATGAGGACGGGCCAGCCGGCATCGGCCGGCGGGAATCCGATATCGACCACGACGAGCTTACCGCACCACTCCCGTGCCAGCAGATGGCCGCGGCGCGGGCCGCCGAACGTCACCGTGAGCCGCGCGTGAATGGGCCCGTGCGCTTCGCCGCTCGTGAGGTCGAGACCGGTCGGCCCATCGACCGCAACGATCGGAGCGCCGTAGTCCGCGAGCCGCTGCGCGAGCGCGAGCACGTCGCCCTTCGCCGGGCCAGCGGCGCCCGTGCCGAGCAGCGCATCGACGACGACCGCGGCCTGCGGCCACGCCTCTTCCCGACCCAGCTCGCGCACGCCATCGAGCCGGGCGAGCGCGCGGTTGTCGATCGCGTCGTCGGTCTTCGGATCGACGGACGCGACCCACACCGGGACTCCGGCAGCATGCAACGCTCGCGCGATCACCCAGCCGTCGCCGCCGTTGTTGCCCGCCCCCGCACCGACCAGCACGCCGCCGGTCACGGCATCGGGCAGCTCAGCGGCAAGCACCTGCACGACCGCGCGGCCCGCGGTTTCCATGAGGACGCGGCTCGGAATCCGATACTGCGTGCGCGCCGCGGCATCCCACGCCGCTGCTTCGCTGGCCGACAGAACCGGAACGTGAATCACGAGATCACGACCCCCGCGTAGCCCACCACCCGCGTATTGTCGCCGGAGACCCATCCGGAGTGGCGGTAGTCTACCACGTCCGAGTGCTTGGCGCCCAGTTTGCGCGCGGCGGCGAGCACCACGGCCGCCGGTCCGCGGCCGCACATCGAGATGCGCTCGCGCTTACAGCGCGCCAGCAGCTCCTCCCCGTCGAGCGCCTCAATGGCGCCGATGGCGAGCTGGTCCTTTTTTTCGGCAACCGCAGCGGGCTCGTAGTGATTCAGGTCGCTGGAAGCGAGCAGCAACACCGGTTCCGCGGCCGCGCTGACCAGCCGGGCGAGCAACTCACCGAGCAGCCGCGCCGGCTGCCAGTGGTCCCAGGCAATCACGAGCGGGAGAATCCGCACGTCCGGGCGCAGCACTTGAAGAAACGGAAGCTCGACCTCGATCGCGTGCTCGTCGAGATGGGCGTCATAATCGACGTCGACCACGCCGCGTCCGATCTCGAGCAGCGCGCGAGCCGCGTCGGCATCGATCGAGACCTCACCCAACGGCGTACGGAACCCGCCCTGCTCCCAGAGCGACACACCTGCATGGGCCTTGACCACGCCCGTGTGATTCGGAGCGAGGATGACGACGAGACCGGGTAGTTCGGCTCGGGCGAAGACTCTCGCGGCGGTAGGGCCGGAATAGATGTAGCCTGCGTGCGGCGTGATAACGGCGATGGGCGGACGGGCGGACGGGCGAACGGGCGGTTGATCACGTCGGGCGTCGGCAAGCAGAGTTGCAACGGTGGCCCGCAGTTCCGCGGGGTCTTTGGGATAGAAGCGGCCGCTGACGACCGGGGGCCTGATCACTCCCCTGAAGAAGACACTCCCGGCCAGCGATAGCCAGCCCCGGCCTTGAACACCTCGGCGAAATCGTACACGCGCTCAAAATCCTCGAGCCGGTCGCTGGGCTGGCGCGCGAGCAGACCGACGTCGATGAGCATGAACACGATCTGCCCGAAGTCTTCCGTCGTGTTGATACCCCAGTGCGTCAGCACGGAATTGGCGAGCATCCCGAACTGTTCCAGCGCAAAGTCGCGGCAGGCCCAGGCGAGCTCGACGCCGCTCAGGTGCCGGCGGGCCGGCAGCTTGGTCTGCGCGTACTCGAGGGCGGCCAGCACGAATACGTAGGCGCGCTCATTGTACTTGCCATCGCGCTTGCGGATCGCGGCCAGCGCGGCTTCGAGCGTCGCGACGTCGCTCATCGGCGTGCCTCGCCGGGGGGCGGGGGGGATGTCGCCGGCGCCGGAGGTGTTGCGGGCGAATTCACGACCCGGATTCCCCCGGAACGGCGCTCGCCGCGGCGTTCCTCCGCCGGCGGGGCGTCCAGAAGCGCAAACTCGAGCACATCATCAATCGTTTCCACGAGCTTGATATCAAGCAACTTCCGTACCTCTTCGGGAAGGTCGATGAGGTCGTTCTTATTTCGCTCCGGTACCAGCACGGACGTCACCCCCGCACGTGCGGCTGCCGTCAGCTTCTCCTTCAGTCCGCCGATGGGGAGGACCCGGCCCCGGAGCGTCAACTCACCCGTCATGGCGACTTCATGGCGTGCGGGCCTGCGACAGAGTAGTGAGGCAAGTGCCGCAGCGATCGTGATCCCGGCCGACGGCCCGTCCTTGGGCACGGCCCCCGCCGGAACGTGCAGATGCACGTCAGACTGGGTGAAGGCGTCCAACGGGATGCCGAGGGCGCCGGCGCGGGCTCGCAGCAGGCTCCAGGCGGCCTGTGCCGATTCCTTCATGACATCACCCAGCTGGCCGGTGAGGGTGATCTGCCCTTTCCCCGGCATCCGGATCGCCTCGATGAACATGATGTCGCCGCCCACCGGCGTCCACGCGAGCCCCGTCGCGACGCCGATTTCGGGCGCGCGTCCCACCACCTCACTCTGCACCTTGGGCTGTCCGGCGTACTTCTCCAGGTTCTTCGACGACACCCGCACGGTCTTGGCCCCGCCCTCGACCACTTCGAGCGCGGCTTTCCGCAGCACGCCCTGGATCTCGCGCTCGAGCTGGCGCACGCCGGCTTCGCGCGTGTATTCGGCGATCAGCCGGTCCAGCGCCCCGTCGGCGATGTGCGCGCGCTCGCCGTTCTCGCCTTTCGCCAATCCCGTTTCCTTGAGCTGGCGCGGCATGAGGTAACGCTTCGCGATCTGCAGCTTCTCCGATGGGGTGTAGCCGACGAGCGTGAGCTGCTCCATGCGGTCGAGCAACGGATCCGGGATCGGCATCGTGCTGTTGGCGGTTGCGATGAACATCACGCCCGACAAGTCGAACGGCACTTCGAGATAGTGATCGACGAAGGTCGAGTTCTGCGCCGGATCGAGCACCTCGAGCAGGGCCGCGGTCGGATCACCGCGCACGTCGGCACCCATCTTGTCGACTTCGTCGAGCATCAGGACCGGAGTGCGTGTCTCGCACCGCTGCAGCGCGTGAATGATGCGCCCCGGGATCGCGCCCACGTACGTGCGCCGGTGACCGCGGATCTCGGCCTCATCACGGACACCGCCGAGCGACACGCGCGTGAACTTGCGACCGAGCGCTTCGGCGATACTCTGGCCGAGCGACGTCTTGCCGACTCCCGGTGGCCCCACAAAGCACAGGATCGAGCCCTTCGCGTCGGGGTTCAGGGTCCGCACCGCGAGATACTCGAGAATCCGTTCCTTGATCGTCTTGAGATCGTAGTGATCGCGGTCGAGGATCTCGCGCGCGGCCTTCAGGTCGAGGCGGTCCTGCGTCATGCGCCTCCACGGCAGCGCGGCGAACACATCGAGGTAGGTTCGGGCCACCTGATACTCGGCCGACTGCGGCGACATCTGCCGGAGCCGCTTCAGCTCGCGGTCAGCGACCTTCCTGGCCTCGGCCGGCAGCTGCGCCTCCTCGAGGCGCTTCGCGAGCTCGTCCATCTCGTCATCGCCTTCGCCCTCGCCGAGCTCCTGGCGGATGACCTGAAGCTGTTCGCGCAGCACGTACTCGCGCTGATTCTGATCGAGCCGGGTCTTGACCTTCTCCTGGATCTGCGTGCCGACCTCGAGCACCTGCAGCTCCTGCACCAGGAACTCCTGCAGCCGCTCGAGCCGGCGGGTGACGTCGTCGATCGCGAGCAGCTCGGCTTTTGCCGGCAGGGCGAGATCGAGGTTCGCGGCGATGAAGTCGGCGAGCTTCCCCGCCTCCGTGATGCCGGCGAGCACCTCGTGGAGCTCGGCGCCGAGGTAGGGAGCGATGTCGATCACGCGCGAGAACTGCGCGATGACGGTACGCTTCAGCGCTTCGGTGCGCGCATCCTCGAGCAGGTTTTCGTTCAGCGCTTCCGGGGTGGCCATGAGCCACTTCTCGCCCTGCGCCACGTCTTTCAAGCGCGCGCGCTCGAGGCCCTGCACCATGACGCGCACGGAGCCGTCGCCCAGCTTGAGCATCCGAACGATCGTGCCGAGCGTACCCACGTCGTAGAGCTGGTGCGGCAGCGTGTTCATCACCGCGCCTTCGGGGGGCTCCGCGCCGCCTACCGATTTCACGACGCCGAGCAGCAGGCGCTTCTCGCCCTGAATGATCTCGTCGATCAGCTGCACGGCTTTCGGATCGGTGAGGGCCAGCGGCAGGACGACGTGCGGATAGACGACGAGCTGGCCCAGCGGGAGGACCGGCAGGCGTTCCATCAGGTCACCCGGACCGTTTGCGGGGCCGTGGTGCTGGGCGGCTGTTTGGCGATGCGGATCTCGAGAAATCCGTGCTGATACGTCGCCCGGGTCGAGGCGGGATCGACGACGACCGGCAGCCGGAACCGGCGCTCGAACGGCCCCACCTGCACTTCCATCGCGTGGTAGTGCCGTTTGCCCTGCTGGCGGGTTTGACGCTCGCCGGCGACCCGCAGGATGCCCTCGTCCAGCTCGACGCTGAAGTCCTCCGCCCGCATCCCGGCGATATCCATGTGAACGATCAGCTCGTCATCGGTTTCGTAGACGTCGGCGCGTGGCTTCCATTTGGGGGACGCGACGAATCCGACCGGGCGGCCGTGCGCGACTTCGTTGAAATAGACGTCCAGCTCATCGGCGAGGTGTACCGTGAGCGAACCCGAGCCTCGGGAGGGGCGATTGGGGTGTCCGCTGTCAGCCATGCGGGCCAAAGATAACGCTCAGGTGGCAGAGAGCCTATCCTGAGATCGTCGTGCGCCAGTGCACTGTGACGGCTGACCCGTCGGCGATGAACGCCGAGATGGGGCGCTTGAGCTCTCGCGCAAGCTCGTGTCCGCACAGCGGCTCGGCATGAAACGCCACCTTTTCGGAGCCCACGTGCCAGATACGCCAGCGCGGATGATCGACCCGGTATTCGAGCGTGTCTTTGCCCGGCTCTCCGTTATAGCCCCAGTGCCGGACGGTCACGAATTCCTCGATCGACCCCGCCACGAGCTCCTGCGATTCCCCGTGCGCTTGTGCGGCCAGCGTGCACCAGTCGCCCGTCGCGTTCCACTGGTACTCGACATCGGGCGGCGGTCCGGGGTCGACCTTGCTGCGCATCGGGACGATCGTGTACGGCTCTCTATATAGAAGACGCGCCATCCCGCCGACGATGGGACGGGGCACCATCTCCCTGATGAACACGACGCCGGGACGCGACTCGCCGTTCGTTCCCCGCCGCACGTAGAATCGCATGTTGACTTCTTCGAAATCTTGATGGAACGGAATCGGTGCGCCGAGCACCTTGGTGTCGAGGAACTGAAATCCGATCACGCTGACCAGCGCCTGGCCGCGCCAGGGCTCGAGCGTTGTGCCGGCCGGTACGCGATCGATGAGCGATGCCGGATCGACGGCGTACGTGAGCATCAGAATATTGCGCCACTGCGCCGTCAAGAACGGGCGGCTCGGAGCCTCCACGACCGGTCCCTCGAATGGCTACCAAGTGTCGTACACTTGCCGCATCCACATTGCGACCGTCCTGGGGGCTAGCTCTCTGGGGGGATTTGGGCTAGCCTCGGTCCCCCATGGCGACTCCCCCCCTTTTCGAGGCCCGTGACCTGCGCCGCGTCGTGATCGCCGCGGCAGTCGGCAACATCATCGAGTGGTACGACTTCTACGTGTTCGGCAGCCTGGCCGCGATCCTCTCGGTCAAGTTCTTCGAGCCCTCGAATCCGGTCGCGGCACTGCTCAGCACCATCGCGCTATTCACCATCGGCTTCTTCATCCGCCCGCTCGGCGCGCTCGTCTTCGGTCGGATCGGCGATCTCGTCGGCCGCAAGTACACATTCCTCATCACCCTGAGCGGCATGGGGATCTCGACCGCGCTGATCGGCGTCGTGCCCACGTATGCCAGCATCGGCCTCGCCGCCGCCATCCTGCTGTTCCTGCTTCGGTTGATCCAGGGGTTGTGTCTGGGCGGGGAGTACGGCGGGGCGATCACGTACGTCGCCGAGCACGTGCCGGATGAGAAACGGGGGTACTACACCGGCTGGCTTCAGACATCGCCGACGCTCGGCATCGTCGTGTCGCTCGCGGTCATCATCGGCACGCGCACGGTGCTCGGCACCGAGGCGTTCAACGCTTGGGGCTGGCGCATTCCCTTCATCGTCTCACTGCTGCTCGTCGCCGTCGCGATCTACATCCGACTGCGGCTGCAGGAAACGCCGATCTTTCAGGAGATCAAGGCGAAGGGTCAGACGGCGACGAATCCCTGGGCCGAAGCGTTCACGGGCCGGAATCTCAAATACGTCGTGATCGCCACGATCGTCGTGCTGGGCGAAGGCTGCGTGTGGTACTCGGGTCAATTCTGGGCGCTGTACTTCCTTCAGACGGTGAACAAAGTCGACGTTCTTGCCTCGAGCTTGATCGTGGGCGCCGCGCTCTTGATCGCCACGCCCACGTTCGTGTTCTTCGGCTGGCTGTCGGACCGCGTGGGCCGCAAACCGATCATCCTCTCCGGTCTCCTCCTCGCCGCGGCGACGTACTATCCCCTCTACGCGGCGCTCGGCAAAACCGCCACGCCCGGCGCAATCGATTATCCGCTTTCGATTCTCATTGTGGTAGTGCTGGTGTCGTACGTCGGAATGGTCTACGGACCGATCGCGGCGTTCCTCGCCGAGTATTTCCCGAGCCGGATTCGCTACACGTCGGTCTCCGTTCCGTATCACATCGGCAACGGCTGGGGCGGCGGCGCGGTCCCGTTCATCACGACGGCGGTGTGGGCGGCCACCCACAACCTCGGCGCGACGCTCGCGTATTCGATCGCGCTGCCCGCGGTCGCGTTTGTGTTGTCGGTGTGGCTCATGCCGGAGACCCGGCACATGAAGATCAGCTCCTGACGCCGCTTGCCGACCACCGACCGAGGCCGCTAGCATAACTCTCATGCGCATACTCAACTCTTTCGCCATCATCACGGCCGCGCTCGCCGCAGCCTGTGGAAGGCCCGCCGACAAGCCCGGGGCTACGACGGGCGACGTCAACGCAACGCCCGACTTCCACAATCCCGCGGATCCAGCATTCGCCATACAAGCGCCCGACAGCTTCCGCGCCCGCTTCGCGACGACGAAGGGGGACTTCGTGATCGCCGTGCATCGGGCCTGGGCGCCGCTCGGCGCCGACCGGTTCTACGGGCTCGTCCGGTCGGGCTATTACGACGGCGTGCGCTTCTTCCGGGTGATCCCCGGCTTCATGGCGCAGTTCGGCATTCACGGGGATACGGCGGTGACGGGGGCATGGCGCGAACGCCGCATCGCCGACGATCCCGTGCGCCGCACCAACATCCGCGGCATGGTCACGTTTGCGACCGCGGGACCGGGCACGCGCACGACGCAGATCTTCATCAATTACGGGAACAACGACCGGCTCGACGCGATGGGTTTCGCGCCGTTCGGCCAGGTAGTCGAAGGAATGGATGTCGTCGACAAACTGTACGGCGAGTACGGCGAGGGCATGCCGCGCGGGCGCGGGCCCGATCAGTTCCGTCTGACCGTCGAGGGGGAGCGCTATCTCGCGCGGCAGTTCCCCAGACTCGACAAGATCAACAAGGCTACGGTCGAGTAAGCTGGCGCAGACGGTTCTGGGCTTCGCCGTTCGTCGAATCGCGGCGGACCGCCTCGCGGAACGCGGCGATCGCACCCGCGGTGTCGCCCTTCATCAGCGTGATGTTCCCACGGAACACGGCCAGGCTGGATGAGCCCGGGAATTGCTCCTCGTTGAGCTTGAGCAGCGCGAACGCTTCGTCGTACTTCCCCGCCCGCCCCAACCGGAACGCCGCGATGTTGAGCGTCGGCTCTCCGAAGTCGTAGGAAGCCCGGCCGAAGTAGCGCTCGCGCAGCGCCCGATACGCGCGCGCGGCGGAATCTGCTCCGGCGCTCTGCGCGGTTTGGGCGATCAGCTGCTCGAGCGGCACGGGCCGGCTCACGCCGCGATGGCACGTCATGCAGCTCACGCGCAGCGAGTCATGCGGCTGGCCGTGGTCATGCGGCAGCGAATCGATCCGGCGGTTGATCTCTTCGACCATGCGCATCATCTGTCGCGCGACGAGCTTGGTGCGCTTTTCGTCTTTCGCAAAATCAAATGTGGAGAGCGGCTGCCCCTCCTGGCCCACGTGGCAGTACTGGCAGCGCACGCCGAGCGCGCCGGCGAAGTTGCGCATCATGCCGACGACCTGGATCGGCGGCGTGTTTTTTGGAATGACTTTGACGTTGATGAGGGAGTCGGGCGGAAACCGACCGGCCTGGGCCGCGACGCTGGTGGCGCACAGCGTGGCGGCGAGTAGGAGTCGAGTGATCATCGGCTAGACATACGGCGGAACGGCGAGCACCGCTACTGCAGGATGGTGTACGATTACGACTTCCTGACTATTTCAGGAAATACTCTACGGTCGACACCACGCGGACGATCTTGTTGATCTGCCCTTCCTCCGAGACTCCCGGCGCCTGATCGCGCGGGAGAATCATGAACACACCCTGATTCGCCTGCCGGATGCCGCGCAGCGACGTGCGCGAGTCCTTCGCGAACTGCTCGGCGGCCTCACGCGCGTTCGCGGTGGCCTGCGCGATCATCGCCGGCTTCACGTCGTTGAGCTTGGTAAAGAGAAACGTCGGGCCCCCGCCGCGATACTCCTCCGATGAGAGCACGACTCCTGCGCTGACCAATTCGCCGACCCGCTGGCTCGTGGCGAGCACCGTCGCCGGCTGCGTCGAGCGCACCATGAGCGTCTGGCGCACGATGAAGCGCGCAGCGATCTCGCCGCGCGGCCGGTAGCTCTGCGCGAAATTGTCCGTGACTTGGACTTCCTGCAGCTCGATCTGGGTGGAGTCGATCCCGTTACGCCGCAGGAACGCGCGGATCCGGTCGAGGCTGCGCGACACCGTGGCCTGCGCGGCCGCGAGATCGTTGTCCGCGGTCGCGACCCGCAGCGGCCACAGCGCGAGGTCCGCCTGGACGTCACGCTCGGCGACGCCCTTGACGGTGACGTAGCGATCGGCGGCTCGGGCGCGAGCCAGGCCGGCGCCCGCGAACAGCCCGCCGAGGGCGAGACCGGCGGCGATGATCAACGCGGCGATCGTCGTGGTGGAGGGGCGTTCCCAGGTCCAGGGCATACGGAAAAGCTAATGGGCTGCGGCGTGGTGCTGCGAACGCTGAAATTCGAGGAATTCGTGAATGGCGGCGAGGGCGGCGGAATCCGCTGTCCTGATCCGCACTTCCCCACCCCTCGGGCGATCGCTGGTTTCGTAGCGAATCGCCGCGCGTTTGGCACGCATGGCCTGGGTGCCGGGGACGGTCTGCGCATGCACCTCGAACGGCTTGGTGAAGTCGCCCGCGCGAAACGCCGCCGCGATCTCGTGCATGTGCGCGCGAATCTGCCTGATGTCCACTGTGTCCGACGCGTCCGCGCGCTCGAGCACGATGCGGCCGCCGTCGGGCAGATCCTCGAACACGTGCGCCGATGTGTATTGATTCACACCCATGACGTGCTCGCCGCGGGCCTGCAGCGCGGCGAAGTCGCCGGCGTCTTTCGATCGTCCACATCCCACGAGCAGCACGATCGTCAGCGCGAGCGATAGCCGAGTCGAATCCATAGCACCCAGAGTGATACGTTGAGCAGCAAACCGAGCCACGGTTGCACGAACGCGAGCAGCGCGGCGGCCACGTACACCGTAAGGCCCAGATAGTATGCCCTGCGTACGCCCGCGATGGTCGCGGCGTTGACCTCGGGCCGGAGGCGGCCGCTTCGCACCATCGTGTTGAACATGACGTTCCACACGAGCCCGTTGACGGCGAACGTCGCGCAATAGAACGCGACCGCCGAGCTCGCGGCGGGTGTGTTCAGATGCTCCGCGAGGACCGCCGTCGGAAACGGGACGAACGTGACCGTGAGCAGCAGTAAGCCGTTCACGAACAGAATGGGATAGTTGACGCGGTGGATCATGTGCATGAGCTCGTGATGGCTCACCCACATGATCAGGATCACGATGAAGCTCATCGCGAACGCGATGTACGAGGGCCACAGGGCCGCGAGCCCGGCCCACAGGCCGTACTCGGCGTGCGGGACCTTGATCTCGAGAATGAGCAGCGTGATCGCGATGGCAAAGACGCCGTCGCTGAACGCTTCGAGGCGCGTGGTGCTCTCGGTCATGCCGAGACAGTACTGCTGCCTTGCGAGTTTAGAAAGGCATCTGGCAGCGCGCAGCACCGACGTTGTCGGTGAACGTGTTGCCGAAAGCGGGATCGGTGTAATCGTCGGTCCAGGACGAGCTGCTCGGGAGCAGCAGGCCGCACCCCGTCGAGCGAATGATCGTTGAATTGCGCAGCAGGCCGCCCGGATCGGACCCGAGCCGTATCGCCGATCCGTAGCCGGGCGAGGCGGCGCCCGCGTCCGCGATGACGACGTGGTCGAACCGCGTGCCCGGCCCGGCGTTGTCGACACCGATATAGAAGCCGAACCACGATCCGGCCACGCCCGGGGTGACCGAGCGGAACACGATCGGTTCGCTGGCCGTGCCCACCGCGACGAAATTGCGGTAGCCGGCCGTGATCATCTTGCCGACGCCGACTTCAATCGTCACACCCGGCTCGATGAACAGCACCGAATTGGTCGCTAGTCCATCGAGAAAGCGGTACGGCACACCCTGGGGCCGCAGCACCAGGGAGTCATACAGCGCGCCACCGCCGACGAGGATGGCGTCGATCCCGTTGCCGGAATAGTCACCATCTGGAAGCGTGGATAGGCCCCAGGGGAAGATGAGAACCGGATACGTCGCGCTCCCGGTGATCGTCAGATTGCTCGAGGATGGCTGGAAGACGCCACCCGTATACACGCTCAAGCCCGCCGTGCGCGAGTCGCGAATCACGACGTTCTGCATCACGATGCCGGTGTCGGTGCCCGTCGAAGGACCGAAGACAAGACAGGCGGCCCAGGGATACCCCGTGGGCGTTCCGCAGTCGCGCAGCTCGACGTTCTTGAGCACGCTGGTCGCGCCGTGCTCGATGACAATCCCGGGCCATCCCTGCCCCGTCGATTGGAGAATCACGGGTGCTGCACCAGTTTCGCCGGCGCGCAGGCCGCCCGTGGGGAAGAACAGTCCGGCGCCAGGATCGGCGCGCAGCGAGAAGCCGGGTGGCAGAGTCAAGATCGGATTCGACGGATCGTCGAACGTCGCGCCCTGGCTGAGTCGCAGCGGCAGGGGCAGGCCGCCCCAAGTCACCGATCTCGTCACACGGCCGCCGGTGATCAGAATCTCGCTTCCATCGTTGCCGCTGAATTGACCGCCGAGCGGGAACCGGTCGACCATGTCCGCTGAGACCTTGGCCACATAGCCAGCGGTGTTGTGCACGCTGAGATTGCGCGACGCGGTGTCGATCGTGACGCCAAAGAGGCCTAGTCCGTTGCGCGCGTTTTGAATCGTGACCCCGTCGATGAGCATCTCGCCGCCGATCGCGAGGACGCATGCAGGTTCACGGTCAAACGGCCAGGTCGCACCGCAATGTCGCAACACGAGGTTGCGCAGCTGCGACCGGCTCTTCTTGAAGTGGAGGCCGAGCCAGGACGGGGCGGCAGGCGCACCGCTGTCGGCTTCCATCACGACCGGCGCGCCGGGCGGAATGACGAGCGTGCCGGGATTATTGTCCCCGAACATGAGCCCCGCCCCGGTTCGGAATCGCACCACCGACCCGGGCTCGATCGTGAGGGTGACCGTGTCTTGATTGTTCCCACCGAATACGTCGTCCACATAGGTCAGGTATTTCACGACGTGCGGCGTGTCGGCGAGGAACCAGGTCTCACTCGAATCGATAATGAAGTAGTCGTGCAGCAGACCATGAATCGGGATCGTGACCTGCGCGGTGACACCGCCCATCTCCGCCTCGACCACCGCATCGCCGCCGTGCAATGCATACAATCCCACCGTGTCGTGCGCGATGCCGCGCGTGCCGACGACGGACGCGAGCGTCGGAGTCACCACACGCCAGGTGGTCGTTTGTGGATTCACGTACGTCCCATTCGCGGCGACGCCCCGGACGAACACGTGCAGGGTGTCGCGCACGGGATAATACGGACGCGGGGCGGTGAAGCCGAAGACCAGATGATCGATCGCGCCCGCGCCCGCGTCGGTGCTCGAACCACAGGCAACGCCGACGGACGCGGCGAGCAGCGCGAGCCAGCGCGTCACGGTCCGCATTGGTCCGGTCCCACGTTGTTTTCGAACGTATTGGCCAAGGCTGGTGCCGTGAAATCGGTCACCCAGGGTGATCCGGCTTTGCGGGTGATCGCGCACCCGCCCACGTTTCGAATCAAGGTGCTCCGAATCACGGGACCGATGTCGCGCCCCAGCTCGAACGCACCCCCGTCCATTACCACGTGTTCGAACAACGTCGCGCTGCCCGCGAGCGTGTCCATCACGGCGCCGCCCCAGCTCCCGGCTCCATATTGACCGGTAATGACGATCGGTTCGGCAGCGGTTCCGATCGCGCGCACATTGCCGGGGACCAGCCATCCGACCGCGAGGAGCCCCCCGGGCGTGAACTGGAACGTGACTCCGGGTTCGAGGGTCAGTGTAGGATTCGTGACATTGCCGACCCCCAGGCCCTCGCTAATCAGGTACGGGATGCCGGGGTTCTTCCAGGTCTCGTCTTGCGAAACGTTGAGCCTCGCGACGTAGATCACGTCGAGCGCGTTCCCGGTGTACACCCCTGAAGGGATCGAGGCGGGGGAGCTTTCATAGAAGTACATCGGCGCACCGACCAACGTGTTCGTCCCTGTAATTGTCAGATTCGCCGACCCGACGCCGAAGCGCGCGCCGCCGGAGACGTAGACCCCGATGCTGCTCGCATTGTGAATCGCGACGTTCTTGATCACTGGCGCAGGTGCCGAACCGTAAGAGTTCCCCCGGAGCCTCAGGCCGGCGCCCTCGAGCGTGGTGTTGCTGATCGCGCTGGGCAGCGTGAACGCCCACAGCGTGATGCCGGACCAACCGCTCCGGCGCGGTCGCAACGTGGTCGTCGCGCCACCGTCCACACCGATGCGCAATCCACCGGGCCAATTCTGGCCGACGACGAGTTCAGCGAAATCGTCGAATGAGAGGCTAGTTCCCGCCGGAATCGTGAGTACGGGACTGCGGCTTCCTTCGATGTAAACGGGACCGAGCACGGCCCACGGAATCCCCGGTGTCCACGTCATGGAATCCCGCAGCGTGTCGCCGGTCAGCCGGATCTCGTTGGTGTCGTTGTTCACGAAGCTGCCGCCCAGAGGAAATGCTGCCGCCAATCCCGCGCGCAGTGTTGCGATATGTCCGCGCATATTGCGCACCGAGAGTCCCGTGGAACCGGCGCCCAAACGCGAGTCTTGAAGCAGGATCAAAGCGCCGCCCGCGCCGCTCTCGATGCTGACATTCTCGATTCGCACCGTGGGCGGGCCGAAGCTGTAATAACCGAGCACGATGCAGCCCGTCGGATTGCCGAAGGGGGGACGCGTCGCACCGCATCCACGGATGGTGACGTTGCGAAGGTCCGAGCTGTCGCCGCTGTGGAACGTGAGGCCCGGCCACGCCCCGGGGATTGGATTCGTGGCCGTGTCGCGCATGATGATCGGCGCGGCCGCCGTGCCGAGCGCGCGCAACGACCCGCGGCCACCGGATCCGAACGCGATACCAGATCCGTCGGCGAAGATTACAGTCGCGCCGCCCTCGATCGTCAGCACCGGCGGGGTGCCGAACGGCCGTGTCACGTCAATCAGTCCCTGCACCAGATGCGGAGAGCCGGCGAGGGTCCACGTCTCACTCGTGCTGAGCGGTGACACACGATGCCGGGTGCCGGCGACCGTCACGGACACGGAGTCGGCGAGATCACCGACGGTTGCGATGACGAACGCGCTGCCCACCGCGCGGCCGATGATGGTGCCGGCCGAATCCACCGATACCGCGGCGTTCGTGGAGCGCCAAGTCGCGGGACCGGCAAAATGCACGTTGCCGCTGCGTTCGCGGCCGATCACCGAAAGTTGGACCGTATCGTTGACGAGTAAGGTTGCCAACGCCTGCGGGGCCTGAATCTCGATCTCGGCAAGCGCAGACGGATCCGTTCCGGAGTCGCCTCCGCAACCGAACCCGACTGCCAGCGAGACGGCGAAAGACCAGAAGCGAGTCATCATACCTATTGTGATTGCTGTTCTCGCAGGCCTGCAAGCGTGCCCGCACAATAGGTCATACGTGGGCAAGTCGCTGTGCCATAGGTAGATTGCGGAAACCTCTCAAGGCTCGATCGCATGCGTTATCTGCTGCTTGGACTGTGCCTCGGCATCGCCGCCTGCGGCGAAAACTCGAGCGGCCCCGCTGACGGATTCGGCTGCGTGGACGATCCGCTCCCCACGACCGCGCCGGGGCTCGTGACCGTCAATGGCTCGATCCGCGCGGGTGCCCTGTCACCGCAGCCGGTCAGCAACGCGATCATCACGGCGTACCGGATCGGCGCGCCCGACACGATCGCGAGCGACACCAGCAACACGCCCGGCGACTACGCCTTGCCGATCACGACCGGCGGGACGCCGGTGAACGGCTACTTGAAGGTGACGCACAGCGGCCAGCTCGACACCTACGCCTATCCGGCGCGACCGCTCGCGGCCAACCTCACGACCAATGTGCTCATGCCCACGCAGAGTGAGATCGATTTCCTGGGCGTCGCGGTCGGGGTCACGCAATCGACGAGCAATGGGTTCATCGGCGTGGTCGTGAAGGACTGTTTCGGAGCAACCGTGGCGGGCGCCATCGTGACGACGACGCCAGCGGGAACGGTGAAGTACAACTCGGGCGGCGCTCCGAGCGGATCGGCGACGTCCACGTCGACCGACGGCGTTGCCTACGTCTTCAACGTGCCCGCCGGCGATGTCACCGTGAAGGCGACGGGCGGCGGCGAGACCCTGCGGCAGCACGTCGTCACGGCCCGCGCGGGCACGGTGACGCTGACCGAGATTCAGCCCTGAACAAGGGGGAGTGGGGAGTGGTCCTACTCCCCACTCCCCGTTCACCTCTCCGCCACAACCACCTGCTCTGGAGCTCCGTCGCTGAGCGGTCCACGAGCAAAGTCCCCGAATACCTGGCGCACGCGGAATCCGGCGCGCACGAGCAGGTGCCGTAGCTCAGCCGGCAGAAACCACCGCATCTCGAACGCCTGCACCCAGCGCTTGCCGTCGACGTAATAGATCAGCTCCGACTCGCTGACCTGATCGATCCAACGCACGCGCGCGATGCGATAGCTGCGGTGAAACATCCGGCCGTCGGGCAGGCGCGTCTCGGGCGTATCTTCCCGTTCGACGCCGTCCGCGCCGACCAGGACGGCAAACCGGGGATTGAACACGTCGAAGACGAAGCGCCCGCCCGGCGTGAGATGACGCTGCACGGTCGCGAGGAATCGCAGCTGCGCCTCGATGGTCGTGAGATGCTGGAAGACGCGAAACGGGGCGATGATCAGCGGGAACACGGTCCCGAGATCGAAGTCGAGCATGTCGCGCTGGTGCAGCGTGACCCGCTGCTGTACCTCAGCAGGCTCTCGCGCCAGCTGCTCGCGGCAGCGCTCGAGCATCTGTTTCGAGCCGTCGAGCCCGACGATCGTGGTTCCCGCGCGCGCGAGCGGTAGCAGGATCCGGCCCGTGCCGCAGCCGATCTCCAGCACCGGCCCACGGACGGCGGTCGCTTCCTCGACGTAGAACCCGACGTCGGTCCGCTCCCGATAGAGCGGCACGTGATCGTACAACAGCCCGAAGTCGGGGATCGCGTCGTACGAGGAAGCCATTACGATTTGATCTTGATCGTGAGGAGGCGTCCTCCCCCCTCACGCGCGACGCTCGCATTCTTGGCGCGCAGCGACACGAGTGGCGACTCGACGTGCACCGCCCCATCCGGACCATCAGTCACCTTCACCGTCGAGTCGGCGCCGACGACGGCCCGCAGCGTGCTTCGGGTTTGGACCACGGGAGTATGGAACGTCGCCTGGAGCACGTCGCTGGTACACGCCTGGAACCAGCGCGTGTGCAGCAAGACCCCGGGCTCGACCTGCAACAGGTTCTGCGGATCGATGCCGCACGAGCCGATCGAGCGTCCCCCTCCTTCGAGCGACACGACGAGCTGGACGCCGGGCGCGGCCAGCGCGCTGTCCACCTGTGCGCGCCGGACGGCACGCAGACTCGCCACACCCGAATCGGCTGACGTACGCAGCGCGCGCATCACGAACGTCGACTCCGCCTGGCGCCGCAGCGCGTGCTCGCCGGCGCGATACCCGGACGCGTCCGCCAGCGCATCCTGCACGGTGAGGTTCTGGTTGACGAGCCGCGTCTTCCACCCCGGGCCCTCGAGCGCGTCGAGCAGCAGCCCGAGCGCCGGCCCCGTCGCGTAATAGCGCAGCCGAATCGATAGCGTGACCTCCTCCGTCAGCTTGTGCAGGCCGACGCGCTTGCCGGCACGCAGCTGCTCGGCGCCCGCGCGATCGGGAAAGCCGCGCTGGCGCGCCGCGAGATCCACCGAACGCACCAGCGCGTACTCGGCGAGCCCTTCGTTCAGCTCGACCTGCTGCTCGAAGTCGGCGAGGTCGGGGCCGAGGGCACGGTGGCGCGCTTCGCGCACCGCCACGAACTGCCGGGCGAGGGTGCGCCGCCGCTGCCGATTGGGCGCTGTGAGCGTCGCCTCGAGGATTCGGCCCTCGAGCGCCATCCCCGCTTCGTTTTGTGGATCGAACACGGGATAGCTCGTGACCAGGAACGAGTTCTCCTGTTGACCAAAACGCTTTCCTGTCTGGCGCGACGCAGTCTCGAACACATGAAACGCCTCATGCGTCGTGAGCCCGACCAGCTCCGCAATGCCCTGCGTATCGACGACGACCTGCGCCGTAGGTCGGCCGGCCAGCATCGTGCCGGTGCTCGCGGCGCCGCGATCCGTTACCGGCTGCCATCCCGCCCCCGCCCCCCCCGGGGGATCGCGCAGATCCGTCACCGCCGGGACGAATCCCGCCGGCAGCTCGCCGCGCCAGCCGAGCAGCAGTGTGCCCTTGCCGCGGATCACGTACAGCACGGGTATCGTGTCGGGCCGAAATCCGGGCCAGACGGAATCCGGCATCTGGCGGCTGATGCGTCCCACCCAATCGTGCGCCGTCACGATGCGGGTCGCGATGTCGTGTGGCGGCGGTTCTTGTGTCGTCAGGAGTAGACAGAAAGCAACAAATACCACGCCGATTCCTCGTCAGGTGTGCCCATCAAGTTAAGGCCAATGCCTGCGCTAATTGAGCATGTAGCGCACGATCCGCCACTCCGTGCCTTCCCGGCGCCAGATCGTCATGAACCGGCC
>DASTDR010000084.1:0-2138 GCA_035710265.1 Gemmatimonadales bacterium
GCGAAATCATCATCGACGCCGCGTCCGGCGTCACCGGGGCCGGGCGCAATCCCAAACGTGAGCTGCTGTTCGGTGAAGTTGCGGAGGACTATCGCGCCTACGCGATCGGTAATACGCACCGGCATCTCGCGGAGCTGAAGCAATCGCTTGCCCGTGAAGGCGGATTCACGGGCGATCTCGTTTTCACCCCGCACCTGCTGCCGGTGAAGCGCGGCATCCTCGAGACGATTCACGTGCCGCTTACGCGCGTCCTGGACCAGTCGACGGCCGAGGGGTTGTACTCTGCGACGTACGACGGCGAGCCCTGCATTCAGATCATGCACGGCACGCTGCCGTCCTTGCGGGACGTCGTGTACCGCAATCGCGTCGCGATCGGCGTCGCCGAGGTGGCCGACGTGCGCCGCCCGCGCCTCACCGTGATCGCCGCGATCGACAATCTCGTGAAGGGCGCCGCGGGGCAGGCGATTCAGAACATGAACGTCATGCTCGGGCTGCCCGAGACGGCAGGGCTCGCATGCTAAGCGTGAAAGTCGTCAAGATCGGCGGCAACGAGCTCGATCGTCCCGACTGGGTCGAGGCCTGCGCGCGCGCGCTCAAGGACGTCGGCCCCGTGGTCGTGGTGCACGGCGGCGGCCAGGCGGTGAGCAATTGGTCGCGCCGCCTTGGACTGCCGGTCGAAAAGACGGACGGCCTGCGCCGCACCACACCCGAAATCGCACAGGTGGTCGAGATGGTGCTGGGCGGCCCCATGAACCGGCTGCTCGTCAGCGCGCTACGGCAGGCGGGCCTCGACGCCATCGGGCTGAGCGGCGTGGACGGCGGTCTCCTCACGGCCCAGCTGCTGCAGCAGGGTGCGCTGGGCGAGGTGGGGGAAATCGTCAACGTCCGCGCCTCGCTGCTGCAAAGCCTGCTGCTCGCCGGCCTTACGCCCGTCATCGCTCCCGTTGCGCCGTCGCTTGGGAGTCCCGGACGGCCCCTCAACGTCAACGCCGACCAGGCTGCCGCGGCGATCGCGGCCGCGCTGGGGGCTCAGGAGCTCCTGTTCGTGTCCGACGTGCCTGGCGTGTCGGTCGACGGCGTCACGCAGCCCACCCTTGCGGCGGTGGAAATTGAGCAAATGATTAAGGGGGGCGTCGCAAGCGGCGGCATGGCCGCCAAACTGCGCGCCGCCGCGGATGCATTGCGGGCGGGTGTCCGGGCCGTTCGGATTGGCGACCTCGATATGATCGAGCACGCTACCGCCGGCACCCGCCTGCTCGCGGCACCACTCGCTCCAGCAGTCCAATCGGCGTGACCACTCCACTGACAACAGACGCCTCGGCACTGCTGGGCGTCTACGCGCGCGTTGGACCAGTCTTCGTCGCCGGCGAGGGCTCCGAGCTCATCGCGGAAGACGGCACGCGCTACCTCGATTTCGTCGCCGGCATCGCCGTGAATGCGCTGGGCTACAACAGCCCCGTGTTTCGCGCTGCGGTGACGCGCGCGCTCGACTCCGGCCTGGTGCACATCTCGAACCTGTACCGCACCGAGCCGGGCGAACAGCTCGCGGCCGAGCTGACCAAGGGGTTCGCGGGGCAGGCCTTCTTTTGTAATTCCGGCGCCGAGGCGAACGAAGGGGCGTTCAAGTTCGCGCGCAAATGGTCGAAGCAAGCCGGCATCGTCGCGTTCACCGGCTCGTTCCATGGACGCCTGTTCGCGTCGCTTGCGGCCACCGATCGTCCCGACTACCGGCGGCCGTTCGAGCCGCTGCTAGCCAACGTGCAGATCGTTCCGCTCGGCGACCGCTCGGCCGCGAGTGCGGCGATCAGCGCCGAGCATACGGCGGCGGTCATCATCGAGCCGGTGCAGGGTGAGGGCGGCGTTCGGCCGGTCCCCGCCGACTTCCTCGCGTTTCTGCGCGAGCGCTGCGACGCCGCCGGCGCCGCGCTGATCTTCGACGAAGTGCAATGCGGTCTCGGCCGCACCGGCACGCTGTTCGCCGCGGAGCAATCCGGCGTCGTGCCCGACATGTACACGCTCGCCAAGCCGTTGGGCGGCGGGCTCCCGATGGGTGCGATTCTGGTGAGCGACAAGATCGCGGCTGCGCTCGCCCCGGGCGATCACGCGACCACTTTCGGAGGCGGGCCGTTTGTGGCCAC
>DASTDR010000085.1:0-2954 GCA_035710265.1 Gemmatimonadales bacterium
AACGCGCCGAAGAAGCGCAGGAGCTCGACGTCTAGCCATGATCACCTCACGATTAGTCGCTTCAGCTCTTCGTCCCAGTTCTGGATCATTACAAGGCGTCGCTCGCTCTCTTGCGACTTGTTGTCGAAGTCCTCTGGCCAGACGCCAACGAACCGCTTGCCATCGGGCATGATGTCGAGGCGTCTGAGCTGGCTGGGGGGGCCCGTCCGGGCGGTGCGATTCAACTCGAACGGCTCAGGAGTGCCGAAGCCGAATCTCGGGGCGGTCGTGATCGGCACACGCGCGAAGCGTCGCGCGCCAGGCACGTAGTACACCGCGCTGGAGTCAGGGGCCCAGATCGGATGATGGTTATCGCTGGCAGGTGGCACCTGATATCTGGCGCCGGTTGGTGGAAAAGGCTCCACGAAGATTTCGGTACTATTTCCTACCATGGCCGTCGACTGGTAAGCGATCCATCGTCCGTCGGGTGACAGGACAGACTGGCCGACGTTCGAGCCCGTAACCGCGATCAGGCGTTCTGCCTTCGTCGTCTCGAGCGACAACCGCCAGATCTCGGAAGCCTGCCCCTTCACCACTGTAAACGTCAGCCAGTCTCCGGATACGCTGTCGGGAATGTGGCTCTCGTCCTTTTCCGGCTTCGTGAGGCGCTCGGCCGTGCCAGCTCCGTCGCTCGCCTGCCAGAACAGCCCCGCATCGCCGTCGCGATTGGATTGAAAGATGATGCGCCGGCCATCTGCCGTCCACACCGGGTATCGGCTCATGCCATCGAACGTCAGCCGCGACGGCGCTGTGCTGCCCCCTATCTCGAAGACCGCGATGTCGGTTGCACCTTCGCTGTACTCGGCCTGGTACGCGACCCACCGGCCGTCGCGTGAGACGCGGATGTACTGGTAGTCGTTTCCCGGCACTCCGATCGGCTGGGCGTTACCCGCCGTGTCAACCAGCGCCAAGGTCACGCGACTGGTAGCGGGCGGCGAGGCATAGTAGACGAGCGTCCCGTTGTCAGCGATCCGAAAGAAAGAACCTCCAACGGTGCTGAAGTAAACATTCTCGAGTACGGTGACGGGTTCGTCGTCGGTCACGATCAACCGATCGACATCGAAGCCAACGGCGCGCAGGCTGCCGCCTGCGGCGAACACTATATGTCCGGTTGGCGAGTACGTCGGAGACGCCCCAGTGAGCCCGAGGGACGTTACGTTCCCGGTGTCGAGTGAGACCACTGCAATAGGCGAGGTCTCGACGCTGCCGGACCATTCCGTGAACAGGGCACTTCGTCCGCCTGGGAGCACGGAGGGCCAGCGGTGTGATTTTCCCTTCTCGGTGACGCGGGTAAGCGGCTCGGGCGAGCCCCCATTGGCGCTCACGCGAAACAGCCCCTGGTCACCACTCCCCAGCACAATCGTGTTGGCGCGTCCCCAGCTCGCACCGTAAGGAACGAAACGCAACTGCGCGATGGTCGTTGCCGGCCCTCCAACAACGGGCACGCGTTTCAACACGAGGGGGACTGCAAATCCCTCGGTGTACCCGACCGAGGTTCCATCCGGAGAGAAGAAAGGAGACGTCAAATCGCGTCCCTCACTCCCTCGGATCGATTCGGGGTCGAGGTTCCCGCTTCGACGAAGGTAGATGCTTTCGAGAGACGAATAGGCGAGTGTGCCATCAGGCGCAATCGCCAAGGCTGCGCGGGTCAAGACGTTCAGAGGACCATCCGGCGTGTTGACAACGAACCTGGTTACGGCGCCGGGGCCAGGACGCATCAGAAACCAGACCGCCGCAGCTGTCAGCGCGGACAGCAATAGACTGAGACCCAGAGTGGGCAGCAGGCGTCGCCACACTGGGACGGGCGACGAACCAACTCTTCCAGAGTTGCGATCGGGAGTCAGGGGCGGTGGAGCCTCGAATGCTCCTTCCAGCACAAGTCGCACGTCGCCGATGTCGCGCAGGCGTTGACGGGGGTCCTTCACAAGGCAACGCTGCAGGCAGGCGCGAAGCGACACAGGCAGCGTCGGCGGCAACAGGCTCCAGTCCGGGTCGCGATCGATGACCCGGGCGAGCACGTGTGCGATGTCTTCTCCGGGAAACGGCTGGCTCGCGGTGAACATCTCGTACAACACGGCACCGAACGCCCAGATGTCCGCTCGCTTGTCTACAGACCTGCCGCGCGCCTGCTCGGGCGCCATATACGCCGCCGTACCCAGAATTACGCCGCCCATCGTGGCGTTGAACGACAAGGTGGGTGACATCGTGGCGGCGGCGTTCGCCCCGCGCTCAGGCTCGGCAAGTTTTGCCAGCCCGAAGTCGAGTACTTTCACAGTACCGTCTGAGCGTACTTTCACGTTTGCCGGCTTCAAGTCGCGATGAATGACTCCCTGTTCGTGTGCGGCCTCGAGCGCTGCGACAATCTGCTTCGCGATCGCCAGCGCCTCCTCCACTGGGAGGGCGCCGAGCGCGATCCGATCCGCCAGCGTCGGCCCTTCGACGAGCTCCATCACGAGAGCTCTGACGCCGTTCGTCTCCTCGAGCCCATGCAGTTGTGCAATGTTCTGGTGATTGAGGGAGGCGAGAACTTCGGCTTCGCGCTGAAACCGCGCGAGCCGCTCGGGGTCGGCTGCGACCGCGTCCGGCAGCACCTTTATCGCCACCTGCCGCTTCAGCTTCGTGTCTGTTGCCCGATACACTTCCCCCATGCCGCCCGCGCCGATCTGTGCGGCGACTTCATACGAGCCGATGCGAGTACCGACAGTCAGAGCCACACGAACCGGCTGGAATTATAGAAGGAGACAAGGGCCTAGCCGTACGATTCACGTTTGATCCGCGAATCAGGCACCCCGATGTCCCTCAGCTGCGTCAGCACCATTTCAATGAATTTGGGTGAAGGCGACGTGCCTGCCTCTCTGGCAGCTTCCCTGTCCCATTTCGAAATACCAGGTCCGCACAAGTAGACGACGCAATCC
>DASTDR010000086.1:0-6938 GCA_035710265.1 Gemmatimonadales bacterium
TGGCCAGCGGGCTCGACGCATTTCTGCTAAAAGGGGAGCCGCGCTCCGAAGGTCAGCCCACGGGAATCGTAGACACGACGCAGTTCCAACTGAAACGAACGTCCAGCGAGGCGCGCGCGCATCCCCATCCCCAACGTGCCGACGATGTCGTCAGGCGTGTAGCTATAGTGGGGAACATCAATATCCCCAACCGTCATCGAGTCCCGCATAAAAAACGCGCCTTGCTCCCACAACCGGCGTCCAAAGACGCCTATCGTGGCGTATGGCGAAAAGCGCGACCGAGCGAACGGGGCAATGGACCCCGATATACCGAGCATCACGTCACTTCGCTGAAGGTTCCCGTGTACAGTGAATCCCTGGCATTCACAGGAGAAACCCTGCGTAGGTCCCCAGCGTGCCGCACCTTCGAGTCTGAGTCCAAAAACGCTGGTCGGTCGGATCACATCGTACTCGGCACGGAGCCGCATCCCCCAAACCTGCGTGCTCCACCAGCGCGTCAACTCTGGTCCGGCGGAAATGGTCCAGCGCGATTGAGCGGCGCCAGTGGTCGCGATAGAAGACAGAAGAGCAGCGCCGACGATGCAGAGCCGCATTGGCCCTCTCTGAAGCGGTTCTCCTAATCCTTACCCCACCCGACCGGTTTTGGAGAGCCGCCCCGCACCAGACGTCATAATGATTTCGGCGCCCGCCTCCGCAAGCAGATCTCGCAGCAGCGAGCGATGGCAGCGTGATTCGTCCTCGCAATAGCACCCGACCGAGATGTTGGTCTGGCTCGATAACGCAGTCAGCAACTCTATCAACCGGCGTGCCCCGGGCTGTCGCATCTCCGCCACATAGCGCCGCGAGTAGGTACGCCAGTTCGCAGCGGTGAGGGGCCGCGACTTGATCCACGAAAACAGCTTGGGACTCGGGGCGAGCTCGGGGAGCCAGAGGTCGTAAAAATCCCGCGACGCGTAGTCTTTCTTCTTCACCCCGCGAGGCGGACGTCTGACGGTGCCGAGCCGCAAACCTTCAGCAGGATGGCGCGGTGTGCCGAGGCGGACAACCCGAATCACGAACGTGATGATCCCGGCTCAGCGCCGCTGCTGCGCGAACAGCCAGCGCGTGAATTCCTCGGACCCGTACGCGGCATCCCACGAGTTGTGGTCGAGCCCCAGCAGCTCGGTGTAGCGCACGTCCGCGCCGGCCGCCTTCAGCGCGGCGGCGGGCTCGCGCGAGCCGTTGACGGTCACCACACGATCGACTTCACCGTGGAAAATCCAGATCGGAATCTTGCCGAGCCGCTGGGCCAGTTTCGGCATCACCACCGCGCTGTCGGCATCCGGGACCACGGGCTGCGATCCTCGGAATTGCGGAAACTCGCGCACCCACCCACAGATCGGGACGATGGCGGCGAACAGGTCCGGCCGCCGGTACGCGACGTACCAGGTGCCATGCCCGCCCATCGACAACCCGGTGAGATAGACTCGGGCTGGATCGACGTGGAATTCCCGCATCGTCTGCTGCAGCGCGGCAATGGCCATGTCCGCGGGCATGCCCACCCATTGCGAGTCGCGGGGCACCTGCGGAAAGACGACGATCGCGGGATACCGGGATGAGTTCTGACGGATGGCCGTGCCGAGCCCCACCTGCGTTTGGAAGAGTCCGTCGTTCCCGCGCTCCCCCGCACCGTGCAAGAAGAGGATGGCGGGCCAGCTGGGCTTCGACGCGTAGTCGGCCGGGACGTAGACCTCGTAGCGGTAGGCTCTGCCACCAACGGTGATGCTGCGATCGAGAAAGCCGGTCTGGACCTGTTGGAGAGAAGTGGCGATGCCGAGGAGCAGCAGAAGCATGTGACCCCCGTCAGGTGAGTGTGGCGAGGAGGATGATGCGAATCATACCGCGAACATTATCTTCTCGCCCCGATGCGACTCCCATGGTTGCGCACTTGGGGCCCCGTGCTCGCGGGACCGGTCGCGGGGGCCGTGATCTGGGCGCTGCCCGCGCCGGCGGGCATGTCCCCGGCCGCGCACGCCATCGCGGGACTCGCGGCGTGGATGGCGTCGTGGTGGCTCACGGCGATTCTTCCCCTTCCCGTCACGGCCTTGTTGCCGCTCGCCCTGGTACCCCTGATCACGGCCAGCGGCGTCGAGCAAACGGCGCATGCCTATGCCGACCCGATCGTCTTTCTGTTCATGGGCGGCTTCTTCCTCGCCGCGGCGACCGAACGGTGGCAGCTGCATCGCCGCTTGGCGCTCGCCGTCATCGGCGCCGTGGGCACGGACCCGCCGCGGCTCGTGCTTGCGCTGATGATCGCCACGGCGTTCGTGAGCATGTGGATCTCGAACACCGCGACCGCGGTGATGATGTTGCCGCTCGCAAGCGCGGTCCTCGATCTCGCGCGGCGTGAGGCGCCGAACGAGTCGGCACACCTCGGCAAGGCGCTCGTCCTCGGCGTGGCGTACGCGGCGTCGATCGGCGGGGTCGCGACGCTGATCGGGACACCCCCGACCGCGATCTTCGCGGCGGCGGCGGGCAAGGTCCTGGGCAGACCGGTGGGGTTCGCGGAATGGCTGGCGATCGGACTCCCGGTCGCCACGGTCCTGCTCCTGTTCTGCTGGGTGTTGCTGGTGCGGCTGCTGTTTCCACTGCGCGGTCAGTTGCCGGGCGTGCGCGAACTGGTGACGCGCGAGCGCGCGGAGCTCGGCCCTTGGACGCCGGGCCAGCTGATTACGGTGAGCGTGCTCGTACTGGCGGCGTTCGCCTGGATCATGCGCGAGCCGAAATCGGTCGGCAGCATCCACATCCCGGGACTCGTGCAAGTCCTCCCTGGGCTCTCAGACGCTGGAATTGCGATCGGGGCGGCAGTCCTGCTGTTCGTGTTTCCCAGCTCGCTCCGCGAACGCCGGTTCACGCTGGATTGGGACAGCGCCGCGCGAATTCCGTGGGGAGTGCTGATCCTGTTCGGGGGCGGGCTCGCGCTCGCGGACGCGTTCACGAGCAGCGGGCTCGCGGCATGGATCGGCGGCCGGCTCGAAGGATTGCGGGGCGCGCCTGCGATCGTCGTGATCGGCACCGTGGCGCTGCTGTTCGTGCTGCTGACCGAGCTGACGTCGAACACGGCGACGGCGGCGATGGCGATGCCGATCATGGCGGCGCTCGCGCCGGCCGTTGGTCTCGCTCCGGTCACGTTGATGGCAACGGCTGCGCTGGGATCGGCGCTGGGCTTCATGCTGCCGGTCGGCACGCCGCCCAACGCGCTCGCGTATGGGACCGGCGCGGTCACATCCAAGGAAATGGCAAGAACCGGCGTGTGGCTGGACGTCGCCAGCGCAATCGTGATTACGGTGGCTGTGCTACTATGGGCGGGCTGACGCCTCTAGAAGCTGTAGCCCTCGACGCCCGCAGCGCGCCAATCGCGCGTGTAGTACACCGACACCGACGTCCCGGAGCCTGAGGGCCGTACCGAACGGGCATGGCAGGTGTATGCGATGCTCGAGCCCAGATACGAGAACGCGCGGCTCCCTCCTGGAAACTGATCACACCCTGAAAACGTCCATTGCCTGGTCTCGCCCGTCAGGGCGGCAAACCAGTCGGTATAGTCCTTGGTCAGGAACCGCCGGAACCGCGGGGTGATGGCGGCGCTGTCCGGCTTTGCCGCGATGTTCCGGAGCAGCTGTTCGATCGGGGCGGGAGGCCGGACATTGCCCTGCGCCGTCGCCAGATGGGGCGGCTGGAGCTGCGGATCGAGTAACCCGGCGATCCCGTAGGCGATCGCCCCCGGCTGCGCCTCCGCGAGATTCGCCAGCACAATCACGGTGAGGCCGCGCGCGGGGTAGCGCGCGATGACGGTCTTGAAGCCCTGCCAGCTTCCCGTATGCGCGATCCGCGCCTGAGTGCGCTGCGGCAGCACATTCCACCCGAAGCCGTACGGGTAGGTCGCCCCGTCCGACAACCGTACGGAGCTCCAGGCGGTATCGAGCAGGCTTCCGCCCGCCACCCGGGCGTGATTCAGCGCGATCGCCCAGCGCGTCAGATCCCGCACCGTGAAGTACAGCGCGCCATCCGCGGTGGTGTTGAGCATCGGCGCGACCCACTCCTGATTCTTGAGCTCTCCGTCCGCGAGCCGGTATCCCGCGGCGCGATTGGGAACGATGTCGGCCTCGGAAATCACGCGTGAGGCGTTCATGCCGAGTGGACGGAAGACCGAATCGCGCAACAGATCGCCATAGAACTGGCCGCTCACGCGTCGAATCAGCGCGCCGAGCAATACGTACCCGGTGTTGCTGTAGCTCCAGCGCTCACCGGGCTGGAAATCGAGCGGCCGGGATGCCGCGAACTTGACCAGCTCGTCCTCGGTGTAGTCTTTGCGGTAATCGAACGTCGAATCGGTGTACTCGGCGATTCCGGCGGTGTGCGTCAGGAGTCGCCGTACCGTGACGCCGCGCCACACGTTCGCGCCCTCGGGGAACCAGCGCACGATCGAGTCGTCGAGCCGGAGCCGCCCCTGTTCGACGAGCATTTCCACCAGCGCGGCGGTGAACTGCTTCCCCATCGAGCCGGACTGATAGACGGTGCTGTCCGACGCGGGCACGCGCAGCTCGACGTTGGCGAGTCCGTAGCCCCGGGACAGCAGGACGCTGTCGCCTCGCAGCACGGCCAGCGAGAGCCCGGGAATCCGCTGGCGCGCCAGCTCCGTCTCGACGAATCGATTGATCGCCGCCGTGTCGGCACCTTGGACGGCAACGACGGCGGACAGGAGCAACGCGTAGCTCATGGAGGCGGTACCGGTGGATTGTCCGAATTCGCGATGATGAGTTGCAGCCGCCAATCGCCCGTGAGGTAGACCCACACGCTGACCAGCTTGCCGATCTCCTCCCGGTCGGGCGCATGCGTGTCGAATGTGAAGCGATACGAGCCGCGGGCGACCGCCAGGTCGGCCGATTCGGCGATCGTCACTTCATCGATCGCGATCACATGATTGAAGCGCGGGAGTTTCACGATCAGATCCCGGTACAGCTCACGGATGGCATCGCGGCCGACGACGGCCGGCTGCCCGGGCATCAGCTCCTGCGCGTCGGGCGCGTAGATCGCCATCATGCCTTCGAGATCGCGGCGGCGTGCGGCCTCGAGCCACGATTCGTTGAGCTCACGGATGCGGTCGGCGTGGTGGCTGGCGGCGAGCTGGTCCATCAGCGGGGGTCGTGGACGCCCCACGCCTCGCGCAGCACGTCACTGATTTCGCCGAGCGTGGCGCGGGCGCGCACGGTGTCGAGAATCGGTTCCAGGAGTGGGGCGTCAGGAGCTCGGGCCGCCGCGTCCAACGCGCGCAGCGTTTGCTTGACGCGTTCGGCGTCTCGCTGCTCGCGCAGTTTCCCCAGTCGTTGCCGCTGCGCGGCAGCAAGCTTGGAGTAGTCCGGCGCCGGAATCGGGGGGATCGGCTCTCCCGTGACGTACTCGTTCACGCCCACAACCACCTGCTTTCCTTCTTCTATCTCGCGCTGCTGCTCGTATGCGCTGCGCGCGATCGCCTCCTGGAAATACCCGCGCTCGACCGCTTTGACCGCACCGCCACCCTGTTCCACTTCATCGATCAGCGCACGCGCCTGGGTGTCGAGCCGGTCCGTGAGCGCCTCCAGGTACCAGCTGCCGCCGAGCGGGTCGACGACCTCGGGCACGCCGGTCTCGTGGGCGAGCAGCTGTTGGGTCCGCAGGGCCAGCGTCGCGCTGCGCTCGGTCGGAAGCGCCAACGCCTCATCATACGAGTTGGTATGGAGCGACTGCGTGCCGCCAAGCACCGCGGCCATCGCCTGGATCGCAACCCGGACCACGTTGTTGAGCGGCTGCTGCGCGGTGAGCGTGGCGCCGCCGGTCTGCGTGTGGAACCGCAACCGCGCCGCGGCATCGCTCGCGTTGAACTTCTCCTTCATCAACCGCGCCCACAGGCGGCGGGCGGCGCGGAACTTGGCGATTTCCTTGAACAGGTCGGTATAGGCCGCGAAAAAGAAGGACAGCCTGGGTCCCAGCTCTTCCACCGAAACACCGACCGACGCCGCACGACGCACGTATTCGATCCCGTTCGCGAATGTAAAGGCGATCTCCTGCACCGCCGTCGCGCCCGCCTCGCGCATGTGATAACCGGAAATCGAGATCGGATTGAAGCTCATCTTGTTGCGCGCGGTGAACCGGAAGATGTCGGTCACCAGGCGCAGCGAGGGCGCGGGCGGATAGATGTACGTGCCGCGCGCGATGTACTCCTTGAGAATGTCGTTCTGCAACGTGCCCTGGAGCTTGCCGAGCGGTACGCCCTGTTCCTCGCCGACGGCGATGTACATCGCCAGCAGGATCGGCGCCGTGGCGTTGATCGTCATGGAGGTCGACACGCGGTCGAGCGGGATGCCGTGGAACAGCCGCTCCAGATCCTCGACAGTGTCGATCGCCACACCGGCGCGCCCCACTTCGCCTTCGGCCATGCGGTGGTCGGAGTCGTAGCCCATCTGCGTGGGCAGATCGAACGCGACCGACAATCCGGTCTGACCGGCATCCAGAAGATGATGAAAGCGGTCGTTGGTCTCTTCCGCCGTGCCGAAGCCCGCATACTGGCGCATCGTCCACAGCTTGCCGCGGTACATCGTGGGATAGATCCCGCGGGTGTACGGCGGCTCGCCGGGAGCACTAACGTCCCTCAGCGGACGCGGCTCCCAGTCGCGCGTCATGCGTTCGCGAGCACCGATCGGGCGAAGTCGACGTCGCGCTTCGAGCCGATGATGAGCGGTGTGCGCTGGTGCAGCTCGGTGGGCGTGATATCGAGGATGTCCCGCGCGCCGTCGATCGCGGCGCCGCCCGCCTGCTCGACCACGAACGCGAGTGGGGCCGCTTCATAGAGCAGCCGCAACTTGCCACGCGGCGCTTGCGTGTCGGCCGGGTACAGAAACACGCCGCCGGACATGAGGTTGCGG
>DASTDR010000087.1:0-2675 GCA_035710265.1 Gemmatimonadales bacterium
CCGTTCGTCTCGTCAAGGAAGACGAGGCCTGGAAGGTGAGCACGGAGGACTGGCAGGTCACGATCAGCATCCGGGCCGATGGCTCGCCCGATTCCACGGCGGAACTCCCGTCCGATACCGTACGGCCCGCCGACTATTCGACGCTCCTCGGCACGTGGCAGGGAGGCGAGGGCGGGTCGCGAGAGTGGACGTTCACCTTTGCCGACGACTTCGTCGTATCGGCCGAGCACAGGTCCGGCAGCCGCTATCACGGACAGGCGGCGATCTTCTGGGACCTCGGCACCGTGTCCGGGACCATCCGCGTGCCGCCTGGCTGGAGCGTGCTCGACGTGCGGGTGGACCAGGCAACCGAACCACGTTACGTCGGACAGGTATCGCTCGGGACCTTCAGCCGGCAGGGCGACACGCTGAAGTTCTGCGGCTCGGAGCCGGGCGCGCAGGTCCGTACGCAGTCGTTCGAGGCGCCGCCGGCGGGCGTGCGGTGCCTGACGCTGGTCCGGGTCGGATAGTGGAAGGGGGCAGAGCCCAGAAAGGGGGTCGGGAGTCATTTTTCGAGCGCGGGTGAACAACGCATCCTCGAAAATGACTCCCGACCCCATTTTCAGCGACGGTCCACCACGCGTGCAGCGCGTTCGGCCAGCTGAATGAACTCCGCGCGATAGCCTTCCGCGTCCGTTCCCTTGAAGCGCCTCGCGCGTACAGCCGCGGACTGGAAGCTGGCGGTCCCGATATCCGGAGACCCGCGAAGGACCATGCCGAACTCGGCCACGGCGGAGGCAAACCCGGCGTTGGCGGTCATCTCCGACGCCTCGTTCATCAACACCTTCGTGAGCAGCCGGCTCGTGTCGCCGTCAGGGGCCTTGTATCGCACCTTCACGGTCAACAGCTCGCCAGACCTCGCAGCGCGCGTCTCTCGCGCCTCCTGCTGATACTTGAGCGGATCGACGCCGGGCGCGGACGTGCCCGTCCCGGCGGGGACGATCTCGTAGAGCGCCGTGACCGAGTGGCCGGCGCCGATCTCGCCGGCATCCTTGCGGTCGTCGTTGAAGTCCTCGTTTTTCAGCAGCCGGTTCTCGTACCCGATCAACCGGTACGACGCCACTTCGCGGGGGTTGAACTCCACCTGGATCTTCACGTCCTTCGCGATCGTCTCGAGCGTGCCGCCGGCTTCCTTGACGAGCACTTTTCGCGCCTCGTGCAGCGTGTCCAGGTAGGCGTAGTTGCCGTTCCCCTTGTCCGCCAGCTTCTCCATCGTCGAGTCCTTCAGGTTGCCGGTGCCGACGCCGAGGACCGACAGGAAGACGCCGCTCGCGCGCTCCTGTTCGATCAGCGTGACGAGCTCGCTCTGATTCGTGACGCCGACGTTGAAGTCGCCGTCGGTGGCCAGCACGACGCGGTTCACGCCGCCCGGAATGAAGTTGTCGCGCGCAACCTGGTAGGCGAGCCGTATGCCGGCCGCGCCGTTGGTAGACCCCCCGGCTTCGAGGCGCTCCAGCGCCGAGTGGATGCGCTCCTTCTGATCGCCCGGAGTTGACGGGAGCACGAGGCCGCTTGCGCCCGCATAGACGACGATAGCCACGCGGTCGCGCTCGGAGAGGACGTCGGCGAGCATGCGCATCGCCGTGCGCACGAGCGGCAGCTTGTCCGGGGGCATCATCGAGCCCGAGACGTCGATCAGGAACACCAGGCTGCGCGGCGACGGCTCCCGGCCGGTCAGCTCCCGACCCTGCAGCCCGATCAGCGCCAGCTTGTGCCGTGGATTCCACGGAGACGACACGAGCTCGGTGGTGATCGAGAAGGGCTCGTCACGGGAGGGCTGCGGGTAGTCGAAGCGGAAGTAGTTGATCAGTTCCTCGGTGCGAACGGCCCCCGCGGGCGGCCGGGTACCTGTCGTGAGGAACCGCCGCACGTTGGCGTACGAAGCCGTATCGACGTCAATCGAGAACGTCGAGAGCGGATCGACCTCGACACGGCGGAAGCGGTTCTCCTCGATGTGGTCGTACGCTTCGGTGTTGAAGGCACGGTTGTATCGGCCGGGCAGGCCGTCAATCGTGCCGCTGACGACTCCCCCTGCCACGCCGCCAACCAGGCGGGCAGAGGCGTTCGCATCCAGTACCGGCGATGCGGCAGCCACGGAGACGCTTTCGGCCAAGCCGCCGACGCGCATCGTGATCGCGACGCGCTCTGCACGACCCGGCCTCACAGACGCCTTGGCTCGCGCGATCGCGAACCCGGCGAGGCTGCTCTCGATTTCGTAGTCGCCCGAGCGCAGCTTGACGAACGAGAACTCCCCACGGCTGTCGGTGACGGTCGTGCGCTTTTCGGGTCCGGTGATGGTGACCGTGGCGCCCGGAATCGGGAGTCCGGTGGCATCGACCACAGTGCCATGGAGCGCACCGAGGTCGACTTGAGCCGCGAGAAACGCAGAGACGATGCACACCAGAACGACGACAACAGAAGCCCACATGCGCGTACGCATGGCTTCACCTCCCAGGCAGGCAGCGTTATCGTCGATCCGGATCGGCGAGTGCGACAGGCACGCCCGCAAAGCTCGTGCCTCGGGCAACCCTTATGCTGGCTTAGACACCGCTGAGCGCCGCATGGTCTCGAGGCGCCGGCCGACGATTGTCTGGATCGATAATGTTGTCCGGTTGGATCCGGGCCCGGCTCGGACG
>DASTDR010000088.1:0-6684 GCA_035710265.1 Gemmatimonadales bacterium
TCCTCGTGAAAAGATGGGAATGACTCGAATTGACCTCCGCGCATGTCTCCGCGCCAGAGGGTATGTTTTGTTCGTGACAGTTTGCTTACTGATGATCGCGCTGCAAGGGCAGACGCCGTCGCTCCAGGCAATCGCGAAGGATGTCGCCACTGCGGAGCGTACGGAGCTGCGCGAGCCGGGGAGCGATCTGACTTTCCTCCACCTCGTCTTCCTGGATTCTGCCAGACTCGCCGCGGCGCGGTCCGATGTCGAAGCCTACCTCCGTACGCGCCCCGACGATCCCCAGGCGCAGGTGCTGCTGGCCCGGATCGGGCGGTTTCAGCTCAAGCGGTGGGCCGAGTGCCCGTCTCTGCAACCCTGTGTGCTCGGTGAATTCAATGACGCACCGTTTCATGCTGCACTCGAGCGCGCGCTGGCGCTGCGCAGCGACGATGCGACCGCCCATTACTGGAAGGCGCGACTGCTGGCCGACGGACGGCCCGTCCTCCGCAACAATGAATTCGACGTCGAGGTCGATACCGCGCAGGTCCTGATGCACGCGCGTCGCGCGGTCGCGCTCGATCCGCGCACCGTTCGATACCGCGAGTTCCTTGCCGTCACGCTGGCCAACCTGGGCCGCTACGGGGACGCCGCGGATGCGATCAAGCCTGTCGAGGGTGGCACCCATATCCTGTCGCTGATGTTTCAGGACCTCGATGCGGTGCCGGTTGTGGAGGGCGCCCTACCGTGGCCCGGGCAGGGGGCCTTCGCGGCTGTCGGCCTCGACGAGAATCCCCCGCGCTTTGCCGAGCTCGCGGGGCGCAGCTGGCTCACCACCTTGTCGGTGGAGCAGGTCGAGGCCTTCTATCGCCGTCATTGGCCCGAGTTTCGATTCTTCAAGGTCGACGGAGACAGCAGCCGGCTAGCAGGGTTGCAGTATCTCAGGCGCGGCCGCGATGGCGTGCTCCAGCCCACGCGTGATTCTTCCGATTTCGCGCAGCTCGAACACGCAACCGAGTTTGCCGGTCTGATCCTGGGGGTCAGCCGGCTGAGTCCGAATTCCGAGCGAGGAGCGCGCTACCCAACAGCGATGCTAGGGGAGGACCGCTGCTCGGAGATCATCATCGTGACCGGTCGCCGAGCGAAGCGCACGTGACAGTACCCGCAGACGGCCGGCCGCTGCTGTTTGCAATAACCGGCGCTTCCGGCGCGCCGTACGCTGTCCGGCTGCTCGAAGTGCTCGCACAGAACCGGGTGCCTACCTGGCTGCTCATCTCCCCCCACGGCTGGCGTTTGCTCGCGGAAGAGTGTGGGATCAAGGATGAAGCAGCGCTGCGCGCAGCCACGGGGGAGTGGGACTGCGTGCGGCTGTTCAACGACAGCGACCGGGGCGCGAAGCCGGCCTCGGGTTCCGTGCAGACCCTCGGCATGGTCGTGTGCCCGTGCTCGATGGGAACCCTGGCCGCGATCGCGCACGGGACCAGCCGCTCCTTGATCGAGCGCGCCGCCGACGTGACCCTCAAGGAGCAACGGAAACTCGTGCTGGTTCCGCGGGAAACCCCGCTTTCTGTGGTGCACCTGCGGAACATGACCGCGGCCGCCGAGGCCGGCGCCGTCGTGTTGCCGGCCGCACCGGCATTCTACCAGCGACCCAGGAACGTTGCCGAGCTGGTCGATTTCATCGTCCAGCGCATCGTCGACCATTTCGGCCTCGGAATCCGGCTGGTGGCGCCGTGGCAGGGCTGATGATGGATGTGCGGGACCTGCTCGCGCGCGACATCACTCCGGAGCAGTACCGCGAGATCCGGGCGCTCTGGAAGGCGCACTCGATCGCCGAGGACAAGCGCGACATCGCGGGCTTGATCGCGACGCTGACGCCCGACTGCGTGTACGAAGTCGTCGGCGAAACCGGAGCGCGCTGGGAAGGTCACGCGGGCGCCACGCAATTCTACCTGACGCTGCTCGGCGCCTTTCCGGATATCCACTTTGATCTGCAGCACATCGTCATCGGCCCGCAGGGTGTCTGCGAAGAGGCGAAAGTCACGGGCACACATAAAGGAAAGTGGTTATCCCACGCCCCCACGGGGGGCAAAGTCGAGTTTCGGGTTGTAATCTTCTTTCCCTGGGATCCGCGAGCAAAACTGTTCACGGGAGAGCGCGTGTTCGCGCAGCTATGATCGGTCGTCTCGCCGTACTGCTTCTGCTGCAAGCCGCCTCGATCCCGTCCAAGCCGGCCTCGCCGCCCGAATCGTTGCGAAGACTCATCGGTGCGTACCTGAGCGACGGCGACACGATCTACGTGTACGAGGACCACGGCGCGTTATTCGTGCGCAGGGATTCCACTACGCGTCCGTTCGCGTCGCCCTCTGATTCACTGTCGCAGTGGCGACGTATTCAGCTTGGCCCCCGAGACGGCGGGCAACTGAAGATCACGCCGGTGCGCCCGGTGCCGGAGCTGCTCCGGGAGGACCGCGCGCTCACGCCTCCAGCAGAGAGCGGGGCGTTTCTCGCCGCCGATCTGGTCGAGCCGGCGACGCTGGACTCCACGATCCGGCTCGATATTCGGTACGCGACGACGAACAACTTCCTCAGCAGCGTCTTTTATCCGTCGGCCCGCGCCTTGCTACAGCGCCCAGCCGCCGAGGCGCTGGTGCGGGCCTCGCGTGTCCTGCGGCCGCTCGGGTATGGGCTGCTGATCCACGACGCCTATCGGCCCTGGTATGTCACGAAGGTCTTCTGGGATGCCACGCCGCCGGAGTCGCGCTGGCTGGTCGCCGATCCGGCAAGAGGATCCAAGCACAATCGTGGTGCCGCCGTCGATCTCACGCTGTACGACCGGAAGACCGGTAAGCCGGTGGAGATGCCGTCTACCTACGATGAGGCCACCCCGCGTGCGGACGCGAATTTCCTCGGTGGTACGTCGCTCCAGCGCTGGCACCGCGCGTTGTTGCGTCGCGCGCTCGAGGATGAAGGGTTCACGGTCACGCCGACCGAATGGTGGCACTTCGATTATCAGGGCTGGGAACGCTATCCGATTCTCAACGTGCCGTTCGAGCAGCTCCAGGACACCACGCGCTACACCCGCGCCGATACGCTGCGTGGCTCGAACGGGCCTGCGCGCGCGTGGTGGGATGCGCAGTTCTATGACCTCCGTGTCGCAGTCAGCCTCAAAGACTCCAGCATCACCGGCTCCAATCGCATCACGTACCGCGCGCTGCAGACCGGACGCGAGATGCAGATCGATCTCCAGCCTCCGTTGGTCATCGACAGCGTGGTCCAGGAGCGGCGCAAACTCCGGTTTCGGCGGGACGGCAATGCGTTCTTCGTGACCTTGAGCGCCACCGCGCGGCCCGGGAGCTCCGGCGCGGTCACAGTGTGGTATCACGGCAAGCCCCGCATTGGCCCGCGGCTTCCCTGGGACGGCGGCTTCGCGTTCCAGCGCGACAGTCTCGGACGCCCCTGGATCGCCACGGCGAATGAAGGCCGCGGCGCGAGCGTGTGGTGGCCGCTGAAGGATTATCTCGCCGATGAGCCGGATAGCCAGCGCATCGCGATCACTGTTCCTGATTCGCTCGTCGATGTTTCCAACGGGCGGCTGCGCGCGACGACGCGGAATCGTGACGGCACTACGACGTACGAGTGGTTCGTCGGCAATCCAATCAACAGCTACAACGTCACGATCAACGCCGCGCGCTACGGGCATTTCGCCGACACGCTGCAGGGTGAGGCGGGGAAGCTGTCACTCGATTTCTGGCCGCTCGATTACCACGTGGACACCGCGCGCGGGCAGTTCAAGCAGGTCATTCCGATGCTCCAATGCTTCGAGCACTGGTTCGGTCCGTACCCATGGTATGCCGACGGATTCAAACTGATCGAGACGCCACACCTCGGGATGGAGCATCAAAGCGCGATCGCGTATGGCAATCACTATCTGAACGGCTACCGGGGCCGCGATCTCTCGGGCACGGGGCTGGGACTGCAGTGGGATTTCATCATCGTGCACGAGGGTGCGCACGAGTGGTTCGGCAACAACATCTCGGCCCAGGATCACGCCGACATGTGGGTGCACGAGAGCTTCGCCAATTATGCCGAAGGACTCTATACCGAGTGCCGGCTGGGCAAGAGCGCGGGCGCGGCGTACATGATCGGGGCGCGGCGCGGCGTGCGGAACGACCGGCCCGTGATCCCGGCGTTCGGCGTCAACGCGCAGGGTTCGGGCGACATGTACCCCAAGGGGGGGAACATGCTGCACACGATCCGCGCGATCATCGATGATGACGCGAAGTGGCGCGGGATTCTGCGTGGCCTGAACAAGACCTTCTATCATCAGACGGTCACGGGCAAGCAGGTGCAGGACTACATCAGTCGTGAGGCCGGGATCGACTTGAGCAAGGTGTTCGCCCAATACCTCACCACCACGCAGATCCCCGTCTTCGAGTACAGGGTGGAGGGTCGGACGCTTTCGTATCACTGGACCAACGTCGTCACCGGATTCGACATGCCCCTGCGCGTGAACATTCCCGGGCTGGGAACGCGTGTGCTGCATCCCACCGAAGGTTGGCAATCGCTCGACGTGCCCTCATCCCGCGGGCGCGAGCTCACCGTCGATGAAAACTTCTATGTGACCGTCAAGTGAGACTCGGCATCATCTCCGACACGCATGGGGTGCTTCGGGAGGAGGTGTTCGAGGTCTTTCGCGAAGTCGACCACATCCTGCACGGCGGCGACGTCGGCAACTTCGACCTGATCGTGCAGCTGGAATCGCTGGCACCGGTGACCGCGGTGTACGGCAACAGCGACGGCTTCGACATTCGCGCCAAGCTGCGACAGGTGGCCGAACTGGAGCTGGACGGCTTTCGAATCGTGGTGACGCATGGCGATCAGTTCGGCAGTCCGACGCCCGCCAAGCTGCACGAAGGATTTCCTGACGCCGAGATCATTGTATTTGGGCATAGCCACCGGCCGCTGCTCGAGCTGGTGGACAAAACGGTGACGGTGATGAACCCCGGGGGCGCGGGCGCGCCGCGATTCGGCATTCCGCCGAGCGTGGGGATCATGGAGCTCGAAGCTGGGATTCCGCCGCGGGGGAGGATCGTGTCTTTGAGGGGTTAAGCCCGGAACGTTCCAAAGTGCTTTTGTAAGCATGACTCTTGCGACTGACAGTTCCGGCTCCTTCCACGGTCCTTATGTCGCGCTCTGCACTCGTTGCGTTGGCACTGACGCTGTGCGTCGCGTGTGACCATAGCCCGGTTCAGGTGCCTCCACCGCCTGCGTCCCAACCGTCTCAACCGCCCCCACCGCCCCCACCGCCCCCACCGCCTGCGCCCGCCAATCTGCCGCCGACGGTCGCCAGCCTCACGGTGCTGGATTCGGCGTTCGAGGGCTCGGGGGTCCGCATCAATGTCCGTGCGTCCGACCCGGACGGCGACTCGCTTACCTACCGCTGGGATCTGGGGAATGGCATCGCCGTCACCGGTGCATCACAATGGACCGGGTTTATGGGGCCTGGCGCGGTCGGCACCGCGTGGGCGGCCCCCGTGTACCGGGACGAGGGAAACTACCGGTTTGTGGTGACCGTGACCGATCCAGCCGGCGCAGCGGATACCGCGAGCGCGAACATCACGGTGAAGAACGTGGCGCCCATTCTGTATGACGTCATGGTACCGAAGTATCCGTCGCGCGCAGGCGACGCGCTTCTGATCCACGTGCAGGTCAGCGATCCTGGACTCGATGATACGGTCACCGCAACGGTGAACTTCGGGGATGGAATCACGGAGCCGGTTCAAGGCGGGGGAGAGGGTGGCGGGACAGTCGTTCATACGTATCGAGCGGCCGGATCCTACGTCGTTACCCTCACGGCCCGCGACAATGACGGCGGCGCTGCGACGCGAGCCGCGGTGAACGCCGTCGACATCTACGTTGACAACGGCCCCGGAGCTGTCTCCGGCTACGAGGTGATCGATCTCGGTACGCTCGGCGGCAACAGCGCCGTGCCGTTTGGGATCAACGACCACGGCCAGGTGGTGGGACATAGCACCACGGCGAACGGCGAGCCTCACGCGTTTCTGTGGGAGAACGGCGTCATGAGCAATCTCACGCCAGATCTTCCGAACACCCGGGCGACGACCATTACGAATTCGGGGATTATCGGTGGGTACGAGTACCGGAACCCGAACTCCAGCATCCTCACGTGGAACGGCGGCGTGAGATCGAGGTTGCCATTCGGCGGTGAGGGTGGCACCACGCTGGTGGCACTCCTGGAGACGGGCAAGCTCCTAGGCTCACGAAGCGATGGCGAGCATGACTACTCCTTCCTCTGGAGCGAGGGAGAAAGACGGGATTTGGGCGGATTGCCGTACAGCGGGTACGTCCGCCCCTACTCCTGGGCGAAGGACATGAACGATTTCGGACAGATCGTGGGCTCTGGTGAGGTCGGCGAGAATAAGGGCCGGGCGATCTCGCACGCGTTCGTGTGGGAGGATGGCGCGATGCGTGATTTGGGACTGCTGGGCAATTTCCCGTGTGAGGATCCACATCAAGACCAGTCGTGCGGTAATGCCAGCGCGACGGACATAAACAACCACGCTGCCATCGCCGGATGGAGCACGGATTCCGCGGGGCATTCTCATGCGGTGGTTTGGGCGAATGGAACAATTCAGGATCTGGGCGATGGTTGGGCGATGGCAATCAATGATGCAGGCGACG
>DASTDR010000089.1:0-14131 GCA_035710265.1 Gemmatimonadales bacterium
TCTCCCGAACAGCTCCGGCAGCGGCAGCCGATCGAAGAAGCCCGCGACATATCCGGCGATCTTGTTCCCCACCGCGATCGACAACATCCAGAGCCCCATCATCGCACCGCCGATGCGCGAGGGCGCGAGCTTGGTGGTCGTGGAGAGTCCCACCGGGCTCAGGCACAGCTCGCCGATCGTGTGCAGGAAGTAGACGCCCACGAGCCACCAGGGACTCACGAGGATTCCCTGCCCCTGCGCGATCTTTGCCGCGGGAACGAGTAGCGCGAAACCCAGGCCGGCAAACAGCAGACCGAGGGCGAATTTCACCGGGCTCGAGGGCTGGCGCGGGCCGAGCCGGATCCACAGCCACGCCAGTATCGGCGCCATCCCGAAGATCATGAACATCGAATTCAGGGACTGATACCAGGTCGACGGGAAGCTGAAGCCGAACAGCTGGGTATTGGTGAGCCGGTCGGCGAAGAGATTGAGGCTCGAGCCGGCCTGCTCGAACGCGGCCCAGAAGATCGACGAGAATACGAACAGCACGGCAATCGCAAACACCCGCTTCCATTCGTCCGGCGCAAACCGCCACCACGGCTCGGCGCTCGCTGCGGCGGCCGGTCGGGTATCCGATTGCCCCAGACGCTCGAGCGCGGGGAGCAGGTGCCGTTTGCCGGCCACGTACTGAATCAACCCGAGCGTCATGCCGATGCCGGCGCAGCCGAATCCAACGTGCCAGTCGACGCGCTGCCCCAGGGTCCCCACCACGAGCGGCGCGATGAACGCGCCGACGTTGATCCCCATGTAGAAGATCGAGAAGCCGGCATCGCGGCGAGCGTCGCCGGCGTCGTACAGCGAACCGACCATGGTACTGATGTTGGGTTTTAGGAGACCGGTACCCGTCACGATCAGCGCCAGCCCGAGATAGAACGTGGTCAGCGATGGGAACGCGAGGCTGAAATGGCCGAGCGCGATGATGACGCCGCCCCACAGCACGCTTCGGTACTGGCCCAGCCAGCGGTCGGCAATGATGCCGCCCGGAATGGCCGCGGCGTACACGCCGAACGTGTACCAGCCGTAGATCGAGGCCGCGTGCTCGGTGCTGAAGCCGAGGCCGCCGTTCGCCGCCGCCGCCGTCATATAGAGAATGAGGAGTGCGCGCAGCCCGTAGAAGCTGAAGCGCTCCCACATCTCCGTGAAGAAACAGGTCGCGAGTCCGCGCGGATGCCCGAACCAGCGACGGTCGGATTGCGACGAGGTCAAATCCTCGGCGTGCGTCATGCGATGCCTTTCAATCGAAGAGATCGTCCTGCTGCGCGGGATCGGGATGCTCCACCGGCCTCAGCAGGCCGCCCAGCCGCTGCTCCCACTTTTCGACGTCGAAATGGTGCTCGTTGTGCAGCGCGCGCCGCAGCACCGGCGAGAACTCGTGAAACGCTTCGAGCAGCTCACGCGTCGCCTCGCGCAGTGCCTCGAGCTGGAAGCTGTCGTCGCTCGCGCCCATGTCCGCGAGGATGCTCTCCTCCGTGCGGGAAGCGATGACCGGCTCGTCGCGGCCCTCGATGAACACGCTGGTGCGCTGCCCCGGACCGCGCCCGCTTTCGATCGGCATCAAGCCCAGAATGCGATCGGAGCGCCAGTACTTTCCATAACCCAGGAAGACCATTCGGCCGCGTTTCACGTCCATGGATTACCTCCTCGGCCGCCGGTTTTTGCGAATGTCCTCCAACGCCACGCGATCGATCTTCCCATCCATCCGCACGCGCACATCGTAGTTCTCCCAGTACATGAAGTTCGCGAGCGCGGTGAGGAAGGTCTGGTTCAGCGACGGTTGCCCGGCCGCGAGCCACTTCTCGCGCTGGTTCGCGGGCTCGGTGAGGAGAATCGCTTCCAGCTCCTTCTGCAGCGCCGGGGTGATGGGGATCAGATCGGCGGAATCGGTCGTGAAGAAGTAGAGCTTGTGCAGCTCGTACAGCCGCTGGAGCTCTTTGATCGGATCGGGCGCGTCGTAGACACGAATGTCGATGTAGCGATCGGTGGCGCCCAGGTAACCGGCGTTCGCTCGCACCACCAGCAACGCCGCCGACTGCATGCCGCGTTTATCCCCGCCGCCCGCCTGCCCCGCCACGAGCGCTGCGAGCAGCCGGTCCGCCAGCGTGCCGCGCGTGCGCTCGAACGTCTCCGCCATGTTTCGCACGGTGGCGTCCGACACCATGATGTTCGCTTGGGCCGCATACCCGCGCCCAACGATCAGCTCGCCCTTGGCCGCTAACCGCCTGACCGCCTGACCGCCTGTCGTTCCTCCCGCCCAATCGAATGTCGAATCGCCGGTCCAACTCGCCGCGTTGCCACGCGCATCCACCATGCCCACCTGACGCTGTGAGGTTCGCGGGTCGCTCCGCATGATGATCCGCATCGCCTCGGGTGCCGTGGCGCCGCGCGCAATCAGCTCGAGCCCCTTCTCTCCGTAGTCGGTGTTGCTGAGCGACTGCGTGGCCACCGCGCCCACACCGGCGCGCGCCCACGGGACGAGGCCACCGACGTTGGGGAATTTGGACTGTACCGCGATACCGAGGTCCCCGGTGGCCGAGTCGTAGGCAACGATGCTGTAGGTGTGGGCGCGTTTGAGAAAATCAGCAGGGGCAGGTTGTAGAGGTGGGTGGAGGTTTTGGAGCAGCAGAAGAAGGAACACGGGCTATTCCTTTCTCATTTTCTTCTTCAGCTCTTCGAGTTGGCGCGCAGCGGCATCTTCGCGCGCCGCGCGGTCGATGTCGGATTTCAACAATTCGTCCCGCAGATCCGTGCCGGGGCGTGCCCCGCCCGCTTCCTCGATGTCGCGCCAGGCACGCTCGGTGCTCGGCTGCGCGCTGGCGGCGGCCTTGAGCTGCGCCTGCATGTCGTCCAACTCGCGCTGCGCGAGCGCAAGCTCTTCGCGCTGCGCCGCCAGCTTGCGCTCGAGCACTCCAATGCGCTCGCGATGCTTGGCGGTGAAGCGCTCCGCCACGGAGACGGTCTCCTGATCCTGGATTTCCCCGGCGAGACGGCCACGCCGCTCGGCGTCGGCGAGTCGCTGCCGCTCCGCCGCCAACTCCCGTTCGGTACGGGCGACCGCTTCCTGGATCTCCTGAACGGCGACCCGGGCGTCGACGACGGCTTCCCGCATCTGCCGCGCCAGCGCCCGCAGGTCGGGCGTGGACGCCGCGTCGAGGGCGGCGCGAAACGCGTCCCGCAGGCGCTCGAACAGGTCAGTGACCTCGCTCAGCTCTTACGAACGGTCTTGGCGAAGAAACCGGAAAAGACGGGCTCGACGGACCGCGAGGAACAGTTCGGACAGGCAGGGCGGGTTCGCGATGAACCCACGTGATCCGCCATCGATTCGATACGCGTGAACAGTTTCTCACACGACTTGCAGCGATACTCGTAGACAGGCATGAGCCAACGTTATTTCGGCGGAAAACCACGGTCAAGTTGACGCACTTCCTGCCGGGCCCAAATTGCTGGCATGCGCTGGCTTTGCGTATGCTGGGCGTCCCTTTTGCCGGCCGCGTGTGGCGGCGGGCTGCAGCCCGAGCCGATTTGCGCGTCCACCCTCGTCGGGGCCTGTGGCACGCTCCGATTCCGCGGCACGATCCCCGACAGCACCGACAACGTCTTCATCGCCGCCTACGCCACCTTCCCCCAGACCTGCAACGACCTCATCAATAACCGCCGACCCCTCATCCCGGGCTCGGTGCCCTACACCGACTCGCTCGCAGACTACAGCGTCCCGCTCGACCCCGGCCCCTATCAGTGGCTCGTCGCCGTCTGGAAAAAGGTCGGGACGCTGACGCTGTCGCCGGCCGATACCGCGCTGTTGCGCGTCGCCGGGTATTACCGCAATCCCGCCGATACCACCCAGCCCGGCCAGTTCACGGTGCCGAGCGGGGCAGCGGCGGGCGGCCTCGATTTCACCGCCGACTTCGACAATCTGCGGCCCGCCACGGATTTCGTCACATGCACCGCGCCGTAGCCCGCGCGGCGGGCGCCGGGGCACTATTGCTCGTTTTGGCGTTCCGCACGGTCCCAGCCCAGGGCGTCGTGCGGGGCAGCGTCCGCGACGAACAGGGCGGCGCGATCGCGGGGGCAAGCGTCGTCGTGCCCGGGACGACGCTCTCGACCCGCACAGACCAGGGAGGCCGGTTTCGCATCATCAACGTCCCGGCGGGCACGGTGCGGCTGCTGATCGGCGTGATCGGGTTCGCCCGCGCGGATACAACCGTCGCGCTGACCGGCGGCGACTCGACGACGGTCGACGTCCGGCTCACGTTTGCCCCGCTGTCGCTGCCCCCGGTGGATATCATCAGCAACAAAGTGCCGCACTTTGGCGACCGGCCCGCAACCAGCGTCGCGCAGGTGAACGAGCAGGAGATCCAAAAGCGCGCGGTTGCGCGCATCGATGAAGCCATCGAGCATGTGCCCGGCATCCAGTTCGTGAACGGCCAGATCAACATCCGGGGCTCGACCGGCTACGTGCAGGGGCTCAACTCGCGCGTGTTGATGACGGTCGACGGCGTGCCGATGAACCAGGGCGACCGGGGCGGCATCAACTGGGACTTGCTGTCGGTCGACGACATCGAGACCGTCGAGATCCTCAAAGGCGCGGGCTCCTCCCTGTACGGATCGGCGGCGTTCGGCGGCGTGGTGAATCTGACTACGCGTGAGATCCCCACGGGCACCCATGCGCACGTGCGCGTCAGCGCCGGCGTGCTGGGCGATCCGCCACACGACGTGTGGACGTTTCGTGACGAGGACGGGCTGCACGGCAGCGCCAACTTCGCCGCGTCGTACGGGACCGACGTGTTCGGCGGCCGGATCTCCGGCGGGCAGCGCCACTCCGATGGCTATCGCGAGCAGGATCAGGCCGACCAGACTCACGTCGCGGGCAAGGCACGCTGGCAGCCGGCGGTCGACATGCGGCTCGATGTTTCCGGGTCCTGGGCCGTGGACCGCTACGATGTGCCGCTCAGCTGGTGCAACCGCGGCGAGTGCGACGACCGCGGGCAGGTTTATCAACCGTACATGATCGACACGGCCGAAGCGGGCGCGCGCACCGATTCGCGCAAAGGCTACGTCGCGGCGCAGCTGCGCCGCACCGTGTCACCGAAGCTCGCGTGGGTCGCCCGGGGCTCCTGGCTGCGCACGCATTTCACCGACGTACGCCGCAGCGCGACGGAGTACGGCGTCGGCAACCGCTTCGGCGCTGAAGGCCGGATCGAATCCCACCCCGATTCGATCCGCACGGTGCTGGTCGGTGCCGAGGCAACGTTCTCCGAGGTGACGAGCGACATCTTTGGGAGTCACTCCCAATCCGAATTCGCGGCCTATGGCCAGAGCGACCAGCGCATCGGTCCGATGCGCGTCAGCGGTGGGGCGCGAATCGACCTGATGGCGGTCGACGGCGGCTCGCTCACCGCCTTCGTCAGCCCCCGGGTCGGGGTCACGCTTCCCACCGATCGCCGCGCGCGGGACGACGGGGGGGGGCTGCTGCGCGCGTCGCTGGGCCGCGGGTTTCGCGCGCCGACGATGGCCGAGCGCTTCGTGCACACGTTCGCGCTGGGATTCGAGATCGTCCCTAACCCCACCCTGCGTCCCGAGCAGGCGTGGTCGCTCGAGGTGGGCCACATCAGCCCGCCGCTGTTCGGCTTCATGCGCGTCGATGCCGCGGTGTTCTGGACCGACGCGCGCGATCTGATCGAGCCGCAGCTGCAGGTCGTTCCCCCCGATACCGTCCGCATTCAATTGCAGAACGTCGTGCGCGCCCGTATCGCCGGCTTCGACGCCAGCATCATCGCCGCGCCGATTCCGCAGCGTCTGACCGCTACGCTGGGCTACACCTACCTCTCGACGGAACGGCGCCTGAGCGGCGACAGCTCGTCCGGACCGCTGGCATTCCGTCCCCGCCATCTGCTCACCATCGGCACCGACTACACCATGGGCGCCTTTGGCGTCGGCGCCGACTATCGGTTCGCCAGCCGGCCGGAACGCATCGAGTTGGAGGGGTTCGTCGACGACCGGCGCGTCGCCATGAATGTCCTCGATCTGCGCGGTTCCTGGCAGCACGGTCCGGTGGAGCTGCGGCTGCTGGCGGCCAACGTGCTCAATTACATCTACAATCTCGTGCCGGAGACCTTGGCGCCTGTCAGAACCGTGACGCTCACCGCTGTTTGGGCCCATTAGCGTTAGATTAGCCGGCTATGGCTCTCCGGAACGTGCTGCTCTGCGCCGCTGCCGTCTCCGTCGCTGCCTGCAGCAGCGGCGGCAGGGGCTCCCCGACCTGCGGCATCGCCGCGCTCGCCGGCCCGGCCCTGATCACGTCGCAGCTCGCCAACGCGCGGGCCGTGGTCACCGATCCGCCCCGCGGCCTGCCGGACTCGTTGCCGACGCTCATCATCCAACCGAAGTCGCGCGACACCGGCGTGGTCATCGTGAGCCGGGACGCGGCGGGTCGCGTGTCCATGTTGTACCGCGGCGCCGGCTTCCCCCCGCGCGGCTATGGCCTGCTGGTTGTCGATGACACCTCGCAGCGCGCGATGGGTGTCCTGATCGTCGACCAGGAAGAGCCGGTGCGCCACCCAGCCATCGGCACAATCATCGGCGGCAGCACCGCCCTGAGCCTGTTCGGCGTGCGCGTGGACTGGGCGAGTGTGAGCAATCCCCGCTGTCCCCTGTTCGGCGGCCCGGCAGCACCAGCGTCGTGACCATCGCGACGGCGGCGCTCCCCGTCGCCGTGACGGCACCGCGGCGTGAAGAGCGCGTCGCGCTCAATACTGCGTACGTGCGCGCACTCGAAGGCGCCGGCCTGGTCCCGCTCGTCGTTCCCACCATGCTTGCCCCGGAACGTGCCAGCGCTGCGCTGGCCTCGGTCCGCGGACTCGTCCTGACTGGTGGCGAGGACGTCGGTCCCGAACGCTACGGCGCAAAGCCGCACGAGAAACTCGGCCCGGTCGATCGCGTGCGCGATGCCGCCGAGCTGGCCCTGATCGCCGCGGCACTCGAGCGGCGGCTTCCGCTCCTCGCCATTTGCCGGGGCATTCAGATTCTCAACGTCGCGCTGGGTGGCACGCTGTATCAGGACCTCGACAGCGAGCGTCCCGGACCCATCGCCCATCAGGACGAAGCGGGGAGCCACACGGTCCGCATCGAGTCCGGTTCCCGGCTCGAGCGGACGCTGGGGACCCGTGCCGCGACAGTGAACAGCCGGCATCATCAAGCGATCCGCGATCTGGCGCCCGGGCTCAAGGCCGTGGCCTGGGCAGACGACGGGGTGATCGAGGCGGTCGAGCCGATCGACGCGGGCGCGCCGTGGATGGCCGCCGTGCAGTGGCACCCCGAGAACCTGACGGAACGGGCGCTGTTCGACGGATTCGCGCGGGCGGTGGCATGAGCGCGGCCCACGACTTTCCTTCGCTGGCGTGGGTGGCCGCGTACGAACAGGCCATCAATGCCAGTGCAGAGTACCGCGCCGCGTCCACGGAATGGACACACGGCAGTGTGGCACTGGTAATGCCTGCGGAGCCCGCGATCGGCATGCCCGAAGACGTCGGGATCTGGCTCGATCTCGATCGCGGCGCGTGCCGCGCGGCGAAGCTCGTGGCCCGGACCGAAGCGCAGCAGGCGCCGTTCGTGCTGACGGCGGAGTACCGCTACTGGAAGCAAATCATCAAGAAAGAGCTCGGTCCCATCGCGGGCATCATGCAGCGCAAGGTCGGGCTCGTGGGCTCATTGCCCATCGTGGTGCGCTTCATCAAGTCGGCCGAGGCGCTTGTGGACGCTGCGACTCGGGTCCCCACCCGCTTCCTGGACGACGGTCGATGCTAGAGCGGCTGATCACGCTGTCGCAGGAGCTCGCCGGCGCGTTCCGGCCCGCGTCCATCGTGGAGATCGTCGCCCGTACCCTCACCGATCAGTTCGCGCCCGGCCGACTGTCGGTCATGCTGCTCGACATCGATACGAACGCGCTGGTGGTGGTCTACCACAACGGCCCGCGTCCCGCGACCACCGACGATCCGCTGCTCCAGCTCGCGCTCCGGCGCGGCCCGCTCGTCTTTCCCGAACAGGTCGCGGCGAGGGCCGCCGAGCACGGCGTCACCATCGACGGTCCCGCACCCGCGAGCTGGCTTGGCGTACCGATCGTCGCCGTGTCGCGCACCATCGGCGCCCTGACGATGGAAGGCGACCGCACAGCAATGAATACGGAGGCGCTGCAGTTCACCCGTGCGGTGCTGGCCCAGGCGGGTATCGCGCTCGAGAACGCGCGGCTCGTCGAGCTGCTCTCGAGCGGAAAGCGCGAGTGGGAGCAGACGGTCGACGCATTCAATCAAGCGATTTGCTACGTCGACCCGCAGGGTTCGGTGCGGCGGGCGAACCGGGTGTTCGCCGAGCTCATCAAGCTGCCCGTCACCGCCTTGCCCGGCCGCGCCTGGATGACCTTGTTGCCGCCGGCCTGGGTCGATCCGATCACCAGGCTGTTCACACCCGAGGGAGCGGCGGCGCCGGTCGAAGTGCGTTCCGGCGAACGCATTCTGCTGGTGACGGCCATCCCAACCGGCGAGCCGGGCGCGGCGATTTTGCTGTTCGAAGACCAAACGGACAAGCGGCGGCTGCAGGAGCAGCTGCTGCAGTCGGAGAAGATGTCGGCGATCGGCCAGCTCATCGCGGGCGTCGCGCACGATCTCAACAACCCGCTCGCATCCGTCGTTGGCTTCAGCGACCTGCTGGGCGAGGCGGCCGATGTGCCGCCGCGACTCGCCGAGCCCCTGGCCGTGATCCGTCAGGAAGCCGAGCGCGCATCGGCTATCGTCCGAAACCTGTTGTCGTTTGCGCGCCGCCAGGAGGGCGAACGCCGGCTCCAGTCCATTCGCCCGATCCTCGAGTCCACGCACCAGCTCCTCAAGAATCAGCTGCTGGCGGCGCGGATCGAGCTCACGCTCACGTTCGAGCCGGGGCTGCCCGAGGTCGAGGTACACGCCAATCAGATCAAGCAGGTATTCGTCAACATCATCAACAATGCGGCACAGGCGATCACGACCACCCGCAACAAGACCGGCGTCGGCGGCGGCCGGATCGACATCGTCACCCGGTGCGAGCCGGATGGCTTGTCGGTCAACATCTCCGACAACGGCCCCGGGATCCCGGACGCGGTGGCCCAGCGGGTGTTCGAGCCCTTCTTCAGCACCAAGTCCGAGGGCGAAGGGACCGGGCTCGGCCTGTCGATCAGCCTCGGCATCGTGAAAGAGCACGGCGGCAACATCACCGTCGACCCCGGCGGCCCTTCGAGCGGACGCGGCGCGACGTTCAGCGTCGAGCTGCCCACGGGCATGCGCGCGGAATTAAGTCCCCGGCCTCGGGACGGCGCGGTGCACGCGCCAGCCGAACGCGTCGAACGCCTGCGGGTACTCGTTGTTGATGACGAACCGCATATCCTGCATTACATGCAGGCGACACTCGAAAGCTGGGGACACGAAGTCGTGCTGGCGCGCGACGGCAGTCAGGCGTTGAAGCTTGCGCTCATGCAGCCCTTCGACCTCATCATCTGCGATCTTCGCATGCCGCGGCTGGGAGGGCGCGAGATGTTCCAGACGCTCTCCCGCATGCATCCTACGGTCGCCGATCGCATCATCTTTGCCACGGGCGACACGGTTCGCGGCGACACGCTGCACTTTCTCGAAGACCTGGGCCGGCCGTTCCTCCAGAAGCCCTTCAAGCTCGATGCGCTGCGCCGCGTGCTCGCGGGAGTGGAAAAGGCAGGGATTCGGGATTAGGGACTAGGGAGTAGAGATCCCCCGATCCCTAATCCCTAATCCCGAACCCTGCTCTCAAACATGCGGGTGCTTCAAGTTGACTCCGGTCGCGAATGGCGCGGCGGCCAAAACCAGGTGCGGCTGCTGTGCCGCGAGCTCGCGCGCGATGCACAGGTCGAGCAGGTACTCGTGACCCGGCAGGACAGCGAGCTGGCGCGCCGGGCCACGGCCGAGGGTGTCACGGTGCGCGGCAGCGCCTGGGACATCGGCCTCGATCCTCGCGCCTGGTGGCACCTGCGGCGCACGATCTCCGGCTTTCGGCCCGACATCATTCACGCGCACGACAGTCATGCGCTGACGCTGGCCGCGACGGTGGCGATGGATCGCACCCTGGTAGCGACGCGGCGTGTCGACTTTCATGTAGGACGCTTCGGTGCCTGGCGCCGGCCCGATTGCATCATCGCCGTGTCGGAGGCCGTCCGGCAGGTGCTCATCGGTGACGGCCTGGCAGCGGACGCGATCACCGTCGTTCCCGACGGCATCGACCCCGAGGAGGTTCGCCGCGCGGCCCAGCCCCCGCTGGACATGCGGACGCAGTTACGGTTGTCGCCCAAGTCCTTGCTCGCGGTGAATGCCGCCGCGCTGGTGGACCACAAGGATCACAAGACCATGATTCGGGCGGCGCGGGTGGCGCGGGAGCTCGAGCCCCAGCTGCACTGGGTGATTGCGGGCGAAGGGCCGCAGCGCGCCGCGCTCGCGGCTGAAATCAATCGCCTTGAGCTCCAGGGACGCGTGCACTTGGTGGGCTGGATCGACCGCGTCGAAGCGTTGATCGCCGAGGCGAGCATCTTCGTCATGTCGTCGAAGCTGGAGGGCTTCGGCAGTGTCATTCTGAACGCCCTGGCCCTCGAGCGCCCCGTGGTCGCCACGGCGGCCGGCGGCATCCCCGAAATCCTGCCTCCGGAGGTCCTCGTGCCCCCCGGCTCGGCCGAGGCGCTGGCGCACAAGGTCGTGGCTGTCTTGCGCGATCCCAAGACTAGTCCCTTCCCCTCCCGCTTCACGGCCCAGGCCACGGCGGGTCAAGTCTTGGATGTCTATAGGGCACGTCTCTAGATTGCAGGGCCATGATCTACGTCTGCGTTCCGGCCCATAACGAGGCGAGCACGGTTGGGCTCGTGCTGTGGAAGGTCCGCCAGGTCTTCACCGCTTTCGAGCGGGAATACCAGATCCTGGCATGTGACGATGCGTCCACTGATGGGACCGCGGACGTCCTGGCCTCCTATGCCCGCGTGCTGCCGTTGACGGTGATCAACCATCGCAGCCGCGAGGGCTACGCGCGCAGCCTGGAGGAGCTGCTCAGGGTTGCGCTGCAGCGCACGGACCGGCCCAAGCGCGATTGCGCCATCACGCTGCATGCCGACTTCGTGCACGGCCCGGAAACGATGGAAGAAATGGTCAAGCGGCTCGAATCGGGCGCGGATCTCGTCGTGGCCGAGCATTCTCGCATTCAGGGTGCGAGCACGTGGCAGGAGCGTTGGGCGCGGCAGTGGGCGCCGCGGCTGCTACCCGTGGGGATCGGCGTCAAGGACTCAATCTCCGGGTTTCTCGCGCTGCGATTGATCGTGTTACGGCAAGCGACCCGCGGCAATGAATCGGCGCTGCTGCACACTGAGGGATGGTCCGCCAATGCGGAGCTGCTCGCCCACCTGGGCGTGCATGCGCGTCGCGTCGAAGTCGTTCCTTCAGCAGCGCGTTTCGATCTCAAACAGCGCGCCTCGCGTTCCACACCGTGGCAGCGGCTTCTGGGAGCCTGGCGCTCGCGCGGCCTGATCAGCGCCGCTCGCAAAGGCGCCACGGCGGTGCTGCTCGCACTGCTGGCGGGTTTCTCGGGGATCTCCGCGCAGGACACGGCGCGCACCGATGCAATTCCCGACTCCGCATCCCCCGCCCCGCCGGCGCCGCCGGTCATCCGGGCAGCGCCCGCCGTGCCGTTCCCCGTTGGCGAACGGCTTTCTTTCAGCGCGAAGTATGGCGTGTTCAGCGTCGGCAGCGCCGTGATGGAGGTGGTGGGGATCGACACCGTCCACGGCGTGGAAGCGGTGCATATCCGGTTTCGCATCAAAGGCGGCGCGCTCTGGTACCACCTCGACCAGACCATGGAATCGTGGGTGGGGCGATACGATTTCCGCTCGCGGCGCTTCACGACCGTCCAGGACGAGCGCGATAAGCACCGCGAGCGCCGCTACGAGATCTTCCCCGATTCCGGCTTCTATAGAGAAGAAGGGCGCGATACCACTTTTGCCACCGTGCTCGAGCCGCTCGACGACGGGGCATTCATGTACTGGATCCGGACGGTGCCGCTCGAGGTCGGCAAGAAATACGAGTACGCCCGCTATTTCCGTCCCGATCGCAACCCCGTGATCATCGAGGTGCTCGGCCGCGAAAAGGTCAGCGTTGCCGGTAAGAAGTGGCGCGCGCTCGTAGTACGCCCCAGAATACCGCAGGCGCGGGGCATCTTTGGGGAGAAGTCAGAGACGCGCATCTGGCTGTCGGACGACGCGCAGCGGCTTGTGCTCGCGATTCAGTCCAACTTCTCCTTCGGGCAGGTGACGTTGAAGCTCAAAGACTACAAAACCTCCGGGGCGAACCAGCCATGACCGAATACCGGGAAGCTGATTTTTCCCGACTCAAGACCGTCCCCGTAGCCAACCGCCCCAACAAAGTCGACGCCTCGCTCCTCGCCAAACCTCCGCTTCCATCAAATCGATCGTTTACCGCATTTCTCGACTCGCTGCCTTCGATTCTCGCCGCCCAGGACCTCCGCTACGTGGTCGAGCAGATCGTGGCGGCCGCCGGCAAACGCGCGGTGGTCGCGATGCTGGGCGGCCACGTCATCAAGGTCGGCCTCGGTCCCCTCCTGATTGCGTTGCTGCGCAAGCGCGCGATCAGCGTCATCGCGATGAACGGGAGCGCGGCGATTCACGATTTCGAGCTGGCGGCGTACGGGGGCACGAGCGAGGACGTCGCCGCTGGACTGGGTGATGGGACGTTCGGCATGGCCGAAGAGACGGGCCGTGAAATGAACGCGGCCCTCGCGCGCGGCGCGAAGGACGGTCGAGGCGCCGGTGAAGCGCTCGCCGAGTACCTGCGCGCGCGCAAGGATCTTCCGGGACGCGATGTGTCGGTGCTGGTCGCCTGCGCCGAGCTGGGATTGCCGGTGACGGTACACGCCGCGATCGGGGCGGAGATCATTCATCAACACCCCAGCGCCGACGGCGCCGCGATCGGCGCGACCAGCCATCGCGACTTCAAACGGCTCGCCGGCGCCCTGCCCGATCTCGACAACGGCGGCGTTGTGCTCAACCTCGGCAGCGCGGTCGTGATGCCGGAGGTCTTTCTCAAGGCGCTCACGATCGCGCGCAACTTGAGCGCCGGCCGGCCCAAACAATTCACGGCGTGTGACTGCGACATGCAGCGCCATTACCGGCCACGGGTCAACGTGGTGGAGCGCCCGACACTGGCCGGCGGCCGCGGCATTCAGCTCACAGGGCATCACGAGATTCTGTTCCCATTGCTGGCATGGTCCGTTCTCGCGCGGCTCGATCGTTAGCCGCGGTGCTGCTCGCGGCCGCGGTCGCCGCATGTACGACCCGGACGGTCACTCCGTCGCAGGAGGTGACGGCCGTGGGGTCGGGCGCGAGTGACGTGCAGCACGTCGTGCGGCTCGCGCTCGCGCTCGATGCCGCGGGCGACCGCCAGGCGGACACGTTGTACGCGTCGGACGCGGTCGTGGTGGGAAACGCGCGCGTGCGTCTCGCTGCACCGCGGTTCGCGGGCATTGCCAGCGGGGGCGGTGGGCGCGTGACACTGACGGCCGCAAACGCCAGCATATCCGGTGGCGTGGCGTGGGTGCTGGTTGATTACCGGTGGTTCAGGCAGGCCGACCAACGCGCGGAGGCGGGTCGGGCCACGGTCATCTGCGAACTACGCGGAGGCGGCTGGAAGATCGTGCATGCGCACTCGAGCCAGCCGCTCCCGTGGGAGCCTTAGGTGGAGGGCCGCCCCTTGATCATGTCGCGCACTCGGTCGGCCGTCGATGGACTCAAGATCCGAAGCGCGAGATAGAAGAAGAAACCGATGACGGCGAGCGTCAGGACCGTCGCCGCAATTCCGAACAGGCTGCCTACGATCCCAAACACGAGCTTCAGGCCGAGCCAGGCGACGAAGGCAAGAATTGCGAACCCGATGATGCTCCGGAACATGATCCCCTCCGTGGTTTCCGGTGCGTCTGCAGCGTACGCCTAAATGTCGCACAAAGTTTCGTCGTGTGAAGTCCTGATCGCCGGCGGCGGCATCATCGGCGCCGCTTG
>DASTDR010000090.1:0-2750 GCA_035710265.1 Gemmatimonadales bacterium
AACGCGGAACTGCGCCGCATGATTGCCGACCGGACCTATCACCGCCTGCTGCACGTGGACTGGCTGCGCGCGGACATCGACGGGGACGGCCGCCCGGAACTGATTTCCCGCACGGATCAGGCAGGCCTTGCGCCACCGACGGCAAGCTACGATCTGTTTCTGTCGAGTCCCTCGACGTCGCCGGCGCCGAAGCCAACCGGCCCGCGCTTCTATTTCGGCGGCAGCATCTACGAAGACTGGGCCTCGGTACCGAAGAACTACAAGGTTCCCGAATCCAACTGGAACCAACCCGGCCGCTCGACCGCGTCCATCTTCCGTTTCACCTGGTGAGAATCGTCTGGATGTGTCGAGACTCCTGATCTTCGCAATCGTGGCTGGCCTGCCCACGGTGCTGGAAGGGCAGGTGTCACCGGTCAAGGTTGAAACATGCCAGGCGACCGACGTGACGGTTGCCACCGCGACGCCAACAGTCAGGGCCGGAACTCGCCCCGAGTTCTCGGCGGTCGTGACGAACAGGGGCAGCCGTTCGATCCGCGTGCTCGACGTGCGAAACGGCCGCCGAACGGACCTGCAGAATGTGTATTTCGAATTGTTCATCGTCCAGGACGGCCGCGTCGTGGAGCTGCCCATCGTCATCGCGGATCCCGGGCCGATCTCGGACGCCGACTACGTCGTGCTGAAACCGGGAGAGCGCCTGGACGTGCGGGGACTCAGCTACAAGAGAGCGGCCGAACGTCTGGCCGCTGGCACATACTCGGCATTCGTGCTGTTCTGGCTGAACCCGCTCGAAGCACCCGCGTCGCGGTGCCGTTCGAGTGACGTACGGTTTGTCGTATCCGGCTGACCGCAGCTTGAGACGTGTTGCACCCCCCATGACGCTCCTTCTCGCCTGCAGGCACCTTGCGCCATCCTGGCACTGCGTGACTGGTCGGTCACTGGGCTTGTGCGTCCTCGGATTGCTCTTACTCACGAAGACAGCGACGCCGCAATCCCAGTTCGCCAATCCGAACCCGGCTGATACCGCGGTGGGAGTCAGCCTTCGCCCTACGCTGTCGTGGACGGACGCTTCGACGGCGGAGTACGGAGTCCGCCTTGCAACGGCCCGGGAGGCGCTCACCACTGCCCCACTCACCGCGACGTCACAGAGGGAACTTTCCGTCGGAAGCGATCTGGAGCCTGGCACGACCTACTACTGGCAGGTCGTGGCGAACGAGGCGTCGCCGCGAGCAGCCTATGGTCCGGTCTGGTCGTTTACAACAGGCGGCGAATCACCAACTGCGTGGTGGACCGGAGTACGCAACGTACTGGGCTTCTCGACGCTTGCCGCCCTGCTCGCAGGGCTGATCAAGTGGGTTGTGGACCGCAGCAATCGCGCCACCGATGTGCTTCTCAGCCTTGAGGAGCAGTTCGCCGGTAGTGCCAAGGGCCGGAAACAGCTCGAATACGATGACTTCTACGACCAGAAAAGGGCGTCTCTTCTCAGAGGACCCGCGAGCAGCGGGGATCTGGAGGACATTGACAAGCTCCTGCGATTCTACGTCGTGCTCTTCGCGGTCAGACAGGCGCGCCAGGTGCCCGATCGCTCGCTGAGAACGGCCTACCGTTACTGGCTGGCTCACTACTACCGCAAGGACCGAGCCGAATTCCGGCAGTACGTGAATGAGTTCTTCCCGACCCTGCGCCGCTGGCTGCACGACGACGTCAAGTGGCATACCCGGCGCAAGACGCCGTGGACGATCTATCGTGCCCGGTTCTTCAGGCCGAGCGATTTCTGGAAGTCGAACGAGTTCATTACAGACACGAGTGCCTTGACACGACTCCCTTGAGAATCCTCACCATCACCGGCGCCGGCATCTCCGCTCAAAGCGGGATTCCCACCTTCAGGGGGGCAGGTGGCTATTGGCGGACGCACGATCAAATGGCGCTTGCCACCCATGCGGCTTTCGACCGCAACCCGGCACTCGTCTGGGAGTGGTACAAGGAACGACGCGCCGCCGTCGAGCGATCGCTTCCAAACGCCGCCCATGTGGCTCTCACGAAACTGGGTCTCCAGTGTCCGGACTCGCTGCTCGTCACCCAGAATGTCGACGATCTTCATGTTCGGGCGGTATTCGGCGGCCAGCACTTGTCAGCTTCACAAATGGTTCAAATCCACGGCGACCTCTTCGTCAGCCGATGCGAAGTCTGCGGTTTTTCTCGCCGGGCGCCGGAAGAAGACAAGGAGAACGTCCCGCTGTGTCCGATCACCTGCGGCCCACTCCGGCCAGGCGTCGTCTGGTTTGATGAAGAACTTGAACCGGCACTTGTCCGACGTATCGACGAATTTCTCAGGCGCGGGCCGTGTGATGCCGTGCTCGTCGTGGGGACAACGGCTCAGTTCGACTACATTGTCGACTGGATGCAGCGCGCTCGCGGCCAACAGACACGCATCTTCGAGATCAATCCTGAGCAGACCGAGGTCTCCCACCTCGTGACCGACATCGTTCGAGAGCCTGCCACCCTTGGCGTTCCTCGAATCGTCGATCAACTGCTCACGACTGGCTGAGGAAGACCGGCGTCACGCGATGACGACGCATAGGCCGGATTCGGGCACTCGAGACTCTACTGCGCCGATGACGGCATGGCGCTCCCATCGAGCACGAACGTCATCAGCTTCGGCGAGAAGGGAGTGGCCTGATTTCCCGGTCCCGCACTGCCGACTGTCACCGTGCCGACGCCGCCCATCACCGCGACAAACTGCCTGCCGTCGA
>DASTDR010000091.1:0-4498 GCA_035710265.1 Gemmatimonadales bacterium
GAGCGGGCGCGATGCCGAGCTGCGCGCCCGCATCGTGGACGTCACGCCGCCGGATTCGGCGCGGCTTTCGTTCCGCAGGTCTCCAGGCGGGACATATCAACAAACTTGGATGCGTCACGTTGCGGGGTATGAGTACGCGGCGAGGATTCCCGCCGCTACGCTGCGGGAAGGACCCTACCAATTCGTGATCACGGTCTTCCAAGGTGCTGTGGCCACGACGTTTCCGGCCGCCTCCCCAGGCCAACCAACCGACTGGAATTACAACGATCGGGCGTCCTGGCGATTCGACGTCGTGAGTCCTGCAACAGCACTGCGCTTATTTGATCCAGGCAGCGATGCTTCGCGCCTCGCCTTCACGCGCATCGGAGACGCGGGCCGGCGCGGGCTGTTCCGCGTGGGAATGTCGCCGGTCAGCGGGCAGCCGGTCTTCCATCTCGAGTTGCCGGTCGATACGAGCGGTTGGAGCCCAGCCGATTACACCGCGTCGCTGGTGCTCAAAGACCGGATCGCCCCGCGCCGGGAGACGATCAGCAATGCCAAGGCGCTGCACCTGCGGCTGCGGGGACTCGGCGCACGCCAGATCGTGCACATCACCTTAATGGAAGACGACGGCACGAGCTGGACCGCCCCGCTCACACTGGACAGCAGCTGGACCGAGCAGTCGATCCCGCTCGCCGACTTGCGCGCCGGCCGCGGCGTCCTGCTGCCACAAGGCTTCCCGGGAGAATGGAACTACTGGGTTGGTCCGGCTGCTGGGCGCGGCGCCGCCGGGGATCATCTGCGACCCGATCATCTCGAGCGACTACAAGTCTCCGTGCGGCGGGAAGAAGGCACGCGCCCCAAACCCGGTGACTATGGCGTCGAGATCGAGTGGGTCACTCTGGGGTTTTAGGCTTGGAGGCCACGGCCCGGTAGGCGAGCCACAACATCAGGAGTCCGAACACCAGCAACACGAGGCCCCACCACAGGTTTACGTTGATCCCGAGTGAGCGGGCGTAGATCGCCTCGTCCGAGACGAGACCCCACACGATCAGCACGACTCCGAAGATCGTGAACATGCCGCCGATCGGAATTCGCAAGTCCAGTGCGGTCATTACCAGAAGATCACGTTGAGAATGGTGGCGACCACGAGCAGGAGGACCGCGAGCGTTACCGGCCGTTTCCACCACCGCATATAGCCTTCGTCGATCCGCGGCGTCAGCGAGTACACGAGTCCCCGGAGCTCGTCGTCCGTCTTGGTGCGCTTCGTCAGAACCGAGATCACGATGGTCGTGATGAAGCAACCCGTCCACGCATAGATCGCGGTCCAGAAGTTCAGCGCCATCTCGCTCGGATAGACGTGCAGCACCGCGCCCAGGAAGCCACCCTTGATCCCGGGCGTGGCGCCCTGCGGCAGCGTGAGTCCGTAATGGAGCGCCGCGCTGATCGTCCCGATCAGGAGTCCGTAGAACGCGCCGTGCCCCGTCGAGCGCTTCCAGAACATCCCCAGCAGGAACGTCGCGAACAGCGGGCCGTTCACGAACGAGAACACGAGCTGCAGGATGTCGTTGATGTTGTTGAACCGCGTCGCGGCGTACGCGGCCACCATGCTGCCGAGAATCCCCACAACGGTCGCGATGTGACCGACGCGCAGATAGTGGGCGTCCGTCTGCCCCGGCCGGATGTAGCTCTGATAGATGTCGTACGTCCACACGGTGTTGAACGCGGTGACGTTGCCCGCCATGCCGGACATGAACGACGCCATCAGGGCCGTAAGGCCGAGCCCCAGGAGACCGGTCGGCAGGTAATGCGCGAGCAGCATGGGAATCGCGAGGTTGTAATTCGGGTGGCCGTCACTGCCGATTGGGAGAAACCCGCCCTGCGTCGCGTGCATCCCGATCGCCAGCATCCCCGGCAAGATCACGAGTAACGGCATGAACATCTTCGGCCACGCGGCGATCAGCGGCGTGCGCCGGGCGGCGCCCATCGAGCCGGCCGCCATGGCGCGCTGCACCACCAGGAAGTCGGTACACCAGTAGCCGAACGACATGGCAAATCCCAGCCCCATGACCAGCCCGAACCACTCGATGCCCATCGGGTTGTGCGTCGGCGCGCCGGTGTACTGCCAGGAGTGATGCCACGCGCCGGACTCGAACCCCGCGTTCGTCGCCACCACCGAGAGTCTGCTGGTCAGCCCTTCCCAGCCGCCCACGTCCTTGAGGCCCAGCAGCACGAGCGGCAGGAAGCCCAGGACGATGAGAAAGAACTGCAGCACCTCGTTGTAGATCGCGGACCGGAGCCCGCCGAGAAAGATGTAGGCCAGGACGATGAAGCCCGTCACGATGATGCTGGCGTGAAAGCTCCAGCCCAGCACGAGCTCGAGCAGCTTGGCGAGCACATACATCGAGATGCCGGAGGAGAAGACCGTCATGATCGCGAACGTGATCGCGTTCAGGCCGCGCGTCTTCTCGTCGAAGCGCAGCTTCAGGTACTCCGGGACCGAGCGCGCGCGCGAGCCGTAGTAGAACGGCATCATGAACAGCCCGACGAATACCATGGCCGGGATCGCGCCGACCCAGTAGAAGTGGCTCGTCATGATGCCGTACTTCGCGCCCGACGCGGCCATGCCGATCACTTCCTGCGCGCCGAGATTCGCCGAGATAAACGCGAGGCCGGCGATCCAAGCTGGGATCGACCGGCCCGAGAGGAAGAAGTCTTCGCTGCTGCGAACGAAGCGTCTCAGTGCCCAGCCGATGCCGAGCACGAAGACGAAATAGATGATCAGGATGGCGTAATCGATCCCGCCAAGGCTGATTTGTCGCAGTTAGTGCGATCCCTTCGTTTTGATTTCGATCACGCCGTTGGAGCCGCGCACGCCGTAGATCGTCGCATCCGCGCCTTTCAGCGCCTTGATGGACTGAACATCGTTCGGGCTCAGCCAGGTCAGCGTACCGGCACGGACCTCGACCGGGACGCCGTCGATCACGAAAAGGGGATCCTGCCCCGAGTAGAATGACGTCGGACCGGCGAACCGCACGATGATACCGCCCCCGGGAGAGGCCCAGACATTGACTCCGGAAATCCTTCCCGCCAGCATCTGATCGAGTGACTGCGCACCAGCGCGCGCGTCTTCGTCGACCGTGACTTCATTCGGGGCCGGCGGGGGCGGCGCGGCGCGCGGCGCCGGCGCGCTCTCATTCGGATTACGTGAGCAGGCAATCAACACGAGACCGGAGACGATGGCCAAGATTTTCATATGGCCCCCCTTGTTACTTCAATATGCCGAATGCAAAGACAGTCCGCGACCGGTACTCGGTCCCGGGCCGGAGAATCGTGGAAGGAAATGATGGCTGGTTGGGAGAGTCGGGAAAGTGCTGCGTCTCGAGGCACAAACCCCGGCTGTACCCGGTGTAGAGCTGCATTCCCGGCTCCGTCGTTTGGACGTCGAGCGTGCGGCCTGACCTCGGCTCGACGACCCGGATGCCTCCCTTCAACACGAAGTTGTGGTCATAGTTCCCGCCGCGGCGCGCCCCAATGGTCATCGGTGAGCGAAAGTCGAATGCCGTTCCGGCGACCGGAGCGAGGGCTCCCGTCGGAATCATTTGTTCATTCACCGGCGTGTAGGCGTCCGCGTCGATCTGGAGCAGATGATCCCTGATCTCGCCGTCACCGCCGAGATTGAAATAGCTGTGCTGCGTGAGATTGAGGGGTGTCGGCTGGTCGGTCGTGGCGACGTATTCAACCACGAGCTCGTCGCGGTCTGTCAGCGTGTACGTAACTCGCACGTCCAGATTGCCCGGATATCCTTCTTCGCCATCAGGACTGAGATACCGAAGCTCGAGACTCCCTGCGCTGCACGCCGCACCCTTCGCTACACTCAGGGCAGGCCGCCACACGCGCCTATCGAAACCAGTGACTCCACCGTGCAGATGATTCACACCGTTGTTTGCAGCGAGCCGATAGGTTCTCCCATCGAGGGTGAATTCGGCTCGCGCAATCCGATTGGCGTAGCGGCCCACGATCGCGCCGAGGTAGCGCGGGTTGTCAGCGTACTCGTCCGGCGTCTCGAAACCGAGCACCACGTTTGCCAGGCGGCCGTCCCGATCCGGCGCCAGCAGCGACATGATGATCCCGCCGTAGTTCGTGATCCGCGCGGACAGGCCTCGCGCGTTGCTGAGAGCAAAAACCTCGGCTACGGCCGTGTGATTAGCTCGTAAGTGTAGGCGCGGCGCGGGGCGAGAGTGCGCGCCAGCGCGGTGCGTGACCGGTATTCGGCCGGCAGCGTCACGTTGGGAGCCGCGGTCTTTCCCAGATTCGCGACCACGAGCACCGCCCGCGTGCTGTCGGCGCGAATGTACGCCAGGACCGACTCGCTTCCCGATTCGACGGGGATCAGCTTGCCGTGCTTCAACGCGCTGTTTGCGGCGCGTTGCGCGCCGAGCCGCCGGTACAGCATGAGTAAGGAGTTGGGATCACGATCCTGAGCGGCGACGTTCGCGGTCAGCGAATCGGGTTGCAA
>DASTDR010000092.1:0-13478 GCA_035710265.1 Gemmatimonadales bacterium
CGTCGAGGCTCGGCGGGAGCTCACCCACGATGATGGCGCCCGACATCGTGGTCGTGAACAGCGTGGCGAGGAACAACACCGCGTGTGTCAGCCATTTTTCACGGGCATTGAACGTCGGCCGGGTGAGAACGAGGTGGCGGCCGTCCGGCTCGCTCGACCAGTAGTAGGATCCCGGCCATTCGCGCAGGGCGCCGGCGAGCTCCGGTGATGGTGCCGCGTGAGCCGGATCTACAAGTGCATCAATAACTTCGCGGTCGTGGAGGGGGGTCGTGCGCCACGCCACCAAGAACCTTGTGAGGGTCACGCGCGATTACTATACTTGAGCGTTCGCACACCGCTCATTTCCCAAGTTTCCATTTCAACCAGGACCAATCCCCCATCCCGGGGTTTTCCCCGCCGTAGCAACTAACGGAGCTGAAGCACACGTGGATATCGCCGAATTGAAGAGAAAGTCCGTCGCGGAACTACACGCGATGGCCGAGAGCCTGAACATCACCAACTACTCTGGGCTCCGCAAGCAGGATCTGATTTTCCGCATCGAGCAATCGCTCCTCGATTCCGACACCGTTCTGCGCGGCGAGGGGGTGCTCGAAATTCTTCCGGAAGGCTACGGATTCCTGCGCAGCGCCGACTGGAACTACCTGTACGGTCCCGACGACATCTACGTCTCGCCCAGCCAGATCAAACGTTTCGATCTGCGCACCGGCGATACGATCACGGGTCAGGTCCGGCCGCCGAAAGAGGGCGAGCGCTACCTCGCGCTGCTCAAGGTCGAGGTCGTCAACGGCGAAGAGCCGGAGAAGGCCAAACACCGCGTCGCGTTCGACAACCTGCGGCCCCGCTACCCCGAGAAACAGCTCAAGCTGGAGCGGAAGGATGGCGATCTGTCGATGCGGGTGATGGACATCCTCGCCCCCATCGGCAAAGGGCAGCGCGGTCTCATCGTGTCGCCGCCCAAGGCCGGGAAGACCATCCTGATGCAGAAGCTCGCCAACTCCATCATCGAGAACCATCCCGAGGTCTACCTGATCGTGCTGCTGATCGACGAGCGGCCCGAAGAGGTCACCGACATGGAAGAGAACGTGAAGGGGACGAATGTCGAAGTCGTGTCCTCCACGTTCGATGAGCCCGCCGACCGCCACGTGCAGGTCGCCGACATGGTGATCGAGAAGGCCAAGCGCCTGGTGGAGCACGGCAAGGACGTCGTGATTCTGCTCGACTCGATCACGCGCCTCGGTCGCGCGCACAACGTCGTCGTGCCGCATTCGGGCAAGATTCTCTCGGGTGGTGTCGACGCGAACGCGCTCCAAAAACCGAAGCGCTTCTTCGGCGCTGCACGCAACATCGAAGGTGGCGGCTCGCTCACGATTCTCGCGACCGCGCTGATCGACACCGGCTCGCGGATGGACGAAGTGATCTTTGAAGAGTTCAAGGGCACCGGCAACTCCGAAGTGATCCTGGACCGCCGCATCGCCGAGCGGCGCACCTTCCCCGCGATCGACGTGCAGCGCAGCAGCACTCGTAAGGAAGAGCTGCTCCTCACCAAGGAAGAGCTCAATAAGGTCTACCTGCTGCGCAACTTCCTGTCGGACATGCCTCCAGTCGAAGCGATCGAGTTCCTGCTCGAGCGGCTCAAGCGGACCAAGACCAACCAGGAGTTCTTCCAGACGATGTCGCAAGGGTGAAAGCTGCGGGCAGGATTCTGGCTGTGGACTGGGGCGAGCGCCGGATTGGGCTCGCCCTTTCCGATGAGACCCAGACTCTCGCTCAGCCGCTCACCACACTCACTCGCCGCGCGGGCAAGCGGTTTCCCATGGCGCAGCTACTCGAAGCGGTCAAGAAACACAATGTTGTGGGTATCATCGTCGGGCTCCCGCTGGACGAGTCGGGCGCCGAGGGTGATGCCGCTCACGCCGCTCGGGCCCTCGCCGATGATATCAAGAGCCGCGCAGCTGATCTGGAGGTGACGATGTGGGACGAGCGCATGACCACCGCACGGGTGCTGGCTGCCGTGCGCGAGATGGGCGGATCTACTCGCGGACGGAAGGCTGATCTGGATGCGATGGCTGCAGCTTTGCTGCTACAGCACTATCTGGATTCAAAGCGTGGGAGCGCGCTGTGAATCGAGCGTGTGCCGTGCGGCGTGCGGCGTCGAGCGGACGATTCCTGCGCCGCACGCGCCACGCCGCACGCGCCGTGCTGGTGTGCTTCGTAGTCTCCTGCGGCAAAGCGGAGCCTGCCAGATATCAGTCCGTTTCAGAAAAAACGATGGTGATCATCCCGCGCGGCGCGACCTACTATCAGGCGCTCGATTCGCTCGAGTCACGCGGGGTGATCAAGAACCGGGACTGGTTCAGCCTCTACGCCCGGATTCGGCGACTCCCCTCAAACCTGAAGAGCGGCGTGTACACGTTCGAGAAAGACGCGGGCTGGAGCACGGTTGTCTCCGCACTCAAGAGCGGCCGGGGCATGGAGGTCCGGTTCACGGTGCTCGAGGGGATGATGGGGTTCGAGGTCGCCGAACGTGCGCGCTCCTGGCTGGGCGTCTCCCGCGCCGCGTTCACCACGGCCATGCGGGACACCGCGCTCCAGCGCGAGCTGGGTATCGCCGTCACGCCGGCCGGCGTCGAAGGCTACATGTACCCCACCACCTACGTGGTCCAGATGCGGATGCCGGCACGCGAGCTCGTGAAGCTCATGGTGCACGAGTTCATCGCGCGCTGGCAGCCCGAGTGGGATGCGCGGCTCGCCGAGCTCAAGATGACGCGGCACCAGATCGTGACGCTGGCGTCGATCATCGAAGCCGAGGTGCGCTACGACCCGGATCGTCCGTATGTCTCGGCGGTCTATCACAATCGTCTGAAGCGCGGTATGGCGCTGCAGGCGGACCCGACGGTGGTCTATGCGCATGGACGGCGCCTACGCCGCGTGTGGGAAGGACAACTGCGGATCAAGTCTCCGTACAACACCTACCTCAACACCGGATTGCCGCCCGGACCGATCAATCAGCCGAGCGACTCGAGCATCTACTACGCGCTGTATCCGGCACAGATCGGGTATCTGTTTTTCGTGGCGCAGCCTGACGGCAAGCACATCTTCTCGGCGAACTACACGGACCACCTCGCGGCGATCAAAAGGGTGCGATCGCGACCCGCAACGCCCGCGCGGCAGTCTCCGGCTCCGGCGCGCTCAGCACCGCGCCGATAACCGCCACACCGGCGGCGCCGGCGCGAAGGATGTCGCCGCCATTGCTGCCGGTGATTCCGCCAATTCCGATGACAGGCGTGCCCTCGGGCGCGCGAGTTGCCAAGTCCGCAAAGCCCTCCGGGCCAAGAGGGGGACCAGCATTTGGCTTCGTGGGCGTCGCAAAGCAGGGACCGATACTCCAGTAATCGGCTGAGGTCGCGAGGGCCTGGTCCGCCTCTTCAGCCGATCCGACCGACAGACCGAGCAGAAACTCCGCCGGAACGTGAGGACGGAGCGCCTCGAGCGGCGCGTCCTCCCAGCCCAAGTGTGCGCCGGCGGCGCCGGCAGCGAGCGCAATGTCGGCCCGGTCGTTCACCAGGACGGGCACCGGCAATGCCGCCACCAGGGCGCGGGTCAACTCCAGAACCTCGGCGGGTGAGCCATCTTTCCAGCGCACCTGAATCATGGTCGCGCCTCCCTGCACCGCGGCGCGGCACACGGCCACGGTATCCCGCCCCTTGAGCAGAACGGGATCCGTGATCACCATCAAGCGCAACTGATCAGCGAGCGCCATGAGCAAAGTCCTGCGCGGCCTGCGGGGAGCGACCACCGCCACCGCGAACACGAGTGAGGCGATTCTCGAAGCGACGGAGGAGCTGCTCTCTGCGCTTCAAGAGGCGAACGGCTTCGCGCCAGAAGACGTCGAAAGCGCGATTTTCACCTCGTCGCCCGATTTGACCGCCGAATACCCTGCCCGCGCCGCGCGCCGGCTGGGCTGGACCGACGTGCCGTTGCTGGGCACGGCCGAAGTCGCCGTGCCGGGCGGCCTCCCACGGTGCATCCGCATCCTGCTCCATTTCTACACGGGCAAACCGCAGCGTGCGCTCAAACATATGTACTTGAGAGACGCCTCGAAGTTGAGACCGGATCGTGACGGCCGGACGGCCTGACGGCCGGACGGCCACCGCCGTGAAGGTGACGGTGAGGGGGGCTGAACGCTGGAAGCAAGGTCACCCGTGGATCTACCGGAGCGACGTTGCTGAGGAGCCGGACAAGACTCCGGGCATCGTCCACGTCTCCGATCGCAAAGGCAAGTTCCTCGGCCAGGCGCTCTACTCCCCCACGTCCGAGATCCGACTGCGGCTGCTCACGCGGGGCACCGAACCGATCGATGCCACCTGGTGGACCAAGCGGATCGGTGATGCCGCCGAGCGACGGGCCGACATCAGTGCCAGCGCGTGGCGCGCGGTGCATGCCGAGGGCGACGGGCTCCCCTCATTGATCATCGACAAGTACGGACCCTACATCGTCGCCCAGCTGCTGTCGGCGGGCCTCGAGACGGCACGCGCGGATGTGCTGACGGCCATACGAGAAGTTTTCGGGCCCGAGGGAATTCTGCTGCGCAACGACGCCGCCGTGAGACGACACGAAGGGCTGCCTTCGGAGGTCGTCTTGGCAGTTGGCGAGGTTCCCGAGGTTGTCGAAGTTGTCGAGGATGGCGTGAAGTATCTCGCCGCGCCGTGGTCCGGCCAGAAGACCGGGGCGTTCCTCGATCAACGCGAAAACCGCGCGCTCATCGGCCAGCACACAAAGCCCGGTGGTCGTGCTCTGGATCTGTTTGCTTACCACGGTTCGTTTGCGTTGCATCTGGCACGTAAGGCGAAGGAAGTGATCGCCGTGGACCAGAGCACCGAAGCGCTCGCGCGCGGCGCCGAGAATGCTCGCCTCAACGGGATCAGCAACATCATTTGGCGCGAGGCGAATACGTTCGACCTCTTGCGGGAGCTGGAACGACGCCGGGAGCAGTTCGATACGATCGTGCTCGACCCGCCCGCGTTCGCCAAGACGAAAGCCAACCTCGAGCGGGCAGTGGCCGGGTACAAAGAAATCAACCTCCGGGCGATGAAGATCCTCGCGCCCGGAGGCTCGCTGTTCACGTCGTCGTGCTCATTTCACGTCAGCCGGGATGTCTTCCACGCGATGCTCGCCGATGCGGCGCGCGATTCGGGGCGCCGTATGCAGTTCCTGGCCGCGACGGGCGCGGCCGGCGACCATCCGGAGCTCCTCAACGTCCCGGAAACCGGCTACTTAAAGGGCGTCCTGCTCAGGGCGCTTTGAGGATCCAGTCGGCGATCGGGTTGACCACCTCCGCCATAATCGGCGCCGCCGGATTCTGATACAGCGGCATTTGCCCCGCGAGCGTCGTATCGGCGGCCTGTTTCAGCACGTGATTCGCGAGCGGCACGATCACCATCTGCGCATCGGGCCGCCCGGACTTCAAGAGCTCCGCGTCCCTGGCGGTAACCTGCAGATCGCGCCCACCCTGCACGATCAGCACCGGCTGCCGCACGGCGCGCATCGCCGCCGGCGGATCGAACTCGGCCCACGAGCGCATGAACCGCAGGTTCATCGGTACGAAGAACGCCTCGAGTCCCGCCGGCACGTCCTTGGGCTGCTCGCCCCGGAGATACTGGCCCATCGCGCTGTCATAGCGCACCAGTGTAGCGCTATCGACCTGACGCGAGAGCTGCTGGCGAATCACGGTGGTCACAGCGCGGCCCAGTCCCGAGACCGAGATCACTCCGGCGACCGGCGGTCCGTTCTTCGCCGCGATAAGCGCGAGGGAGGCACCCTCGCTGTGCCCCAGCAACAGCACGCGCGAGAACCGCTTATCGGTGGCGAGCGACTCGGCCGCAGCCCGGGCGTCGCCGGCGAAGTCCGCGAGCGACAGCGTTGTGATATCGACTGTACCCTTCGTACCAGGCAATGCTCGCTTGTCATAGCGCAGCGACGCGATGCCCCGCTCCGCGAGCCGCCAGGCGAGCTGCGCATACGAGTTCGGCCGGATGCCCATCACCGAGTTGCCGTTTCGATCGGTTGGACCCGACCCGGCGATGATCACGACGACAGGCACGGGCTTCGTGACACCGCGCGGAGTCGTCAACGTCCCGGCAAGCTCGAGTCCGGCGTTGCGAATCGTGTAGGGTGCTTCGACAGCCGCGGCGGGCGCGACCGTATCGGCCGTCTGCGCCATCAGGACGACGAGCGCATGTGCGAGGATGCTCATGGCTGCTCCCCGCTCCCTGCTCCCCGCTCCCGTTTCCACAGGACGTAGGACAACACGACCGGAACGACCGCAGCGACAACGAGCGCGGCGATGAGCAGCGGCAGCAGCGCCGCATGAGGCAGGAACGCCGCGGTTGCCACGATGAGACCGCCGAGCACCATGAGCCCGCCGCCCGTGCGATGGGTTTTGCGCCAGACGGTGTCGCTCGAGAGCGTCCACGGCGTGCGAATCCCGACGAACCAGTTCGGCTCGACCCGCGTGAGATAGTTGCCGATCACGACGAACAACAGCCCGACGAACAGCGGCATGAGCCGGTCGATCCGCACCGAGTACCCCAGCCCCGTCGCAATCACGATGCCGTGGATGATCAGCATAAACGCGATCACCGCATTCGCGAACAGCCAGTAGGTGCTCCTGAACTTCGCGTAGTTCTCGCGCCGCGGGTCGAACTTGGGCAGCACATTGAACAGGAGCGTGATCCCGACGATCAGGAGCGGTCCAATCGCCACCGCTACCAGGCGGCTCGAGAAGCCGTCCGGCGTGCCGCGCAGATTCCAATGCGTCGCGACGCTCGGAGGGAGACTCGGGTACGCCCAGATCGAAATGGCAACGGCCACGGCGGCGATCACGAGACCGAACCAGCGGCTACGCATGTTTGTCTCCTTCCCCGCCGAAGCGGGTCATGAAGTACCGCACGACTTCCTGAAAGACCGTCGTATTCAGCCGGTAGCGGATGAACTGCCCCTCGCGCTCCGTAGACACGAGATCGGCCGCCTTCAGCACGCCCAGGTGGTGCGACACCGAGGCGAAGGCGATCGGGAACTGCTCGGCAATTTCCCCGGCCGTGCGATCCCCCTGCCTGAGCAGCTCGAGGATCTTGCGGCGGGTGGGATCGGCCAATGCCCGGAAGAGGGAGTCGTCCATGGCAGAGATATTTATACAACTGTCTAAATATGTCAAGCCAAGTTGACTAAATCGGCCTCCATCACAAGCTTGCAAGCCATGCCGAGCCCTGGCGGCATCGATAACTCGAGGTCGGTTCGCCGCGTCCTCGTCGGACTCCTCATCGCCAACGTCGCGGTGGTTGCCGCGAAAGCGACGGTCGGAGTCATCTCGGGATCGCTCGCGATCCTCGGGGACGCACTCCACTCATCCGTCGATGCCGCGTACAACGTGCTCGGCCTGATTGTGGTGCGTGTCGCAGCGCGGGCCCCTGACGAGGACCATCCGTACGGTCACCGCAAATTCGAGACGCTGGGCGCGCTCGCGATCGTCATCTTCCTCTCGATCACCTGCTTCGAGCTGGCTCGCAGTGCCGTGGTCAAGCTGTTCGCCGGAGGCCACTCGGTTCAGCTGAGCGATATGGGACTGGGAATCATGCTGGGCACGCTCGCGATGAACGTCGTGGTTGCCTGGTACGAAAACCGTCGCGGTCACGAGCTCGACTCGGAGCTCTTGATTGCGGACGCAGCGCATACCCGGACGGACGTCTTCATCACGATCGGCGTGCTCGTCGGGATGCTGTTCGCGCGCCAGGGGCATCTCTGGGTCGACCCCGTGGTGGCCCTGCTCGTGACGATCCTCATCGCTCGCGTGGCCTATCAGATCTTCAACCGCACGGTTCCCGTGCTCGTAGACCAACGCGCGATTCCGGCGCGCACGATCCGCCAGGCGGCACAGTCAGTGGAAGGGGTCAAAAGCGTCTATGACATCCGGTCCCGGGGCGCGAACGCCGGGTCCGTGCGCTATGCCGAAGTGACGATCGCGGTCGATCCCGGCGCCAACGTGGCCGCGGCCCACGCGATCGCCGAAGCGGTCGAGCAGCGCTTGAAGCGCGACCTCGCACTCAACGAAGTCACGGTGCACGTCGAGCCATGCTGACCTCCATGCCCCTCGGCCGGCCGAGTAAGACCGGCATTGCCCCGCTCCGGCGCCAGCCGCGCTCCCTCAAACAGGAGTATCAGGAGTTCATCCTGCACCGGCTCGAGGAGTACAAGAACACGTTGCCGCGGGCCGAGCTGTTGCAGATCGGCGACGAGGCGGTGCGCGAGCTGCAGGGGAGCGCGCAGGATCAGTACCTGCTCACCGAGGTGCTGCTGCTCGAGCACGTGGACCGGATCATCGCGCGTCGGCTCAGACTTCCATCGTTTCCGCGTTGGCGCCAGAAGCATCGCGCGCTGCGCGAGGCGCAGCGTGAGCCGACGCACTGGGGATTCGATCGCCAGCATCCCATCGTGCCGTGGGCGGCGCGGGTCGAGCCAGGTGATGTCGTCGTCGTGCTTGGCGCGGCGGCGCTTTCGGAGGCCCTCTACCTGGCGGCGCACGACGCCGAAGTCTTTTTGCTGGACCAGGACCTGGGCGCGGTCGAAGCAGCCGAAGGGCGCGCCGTCACCGAGCAGCTCGGCGGCGGAGCGTTCCAGGCACTGGTGATCAACTTCGGCAGCTGGTTCCCCGATCTCGCGCCCTCCCTTGTGGCGATCGCGCCATCCTGCCTCAGCCCGCTACGCGCGAAGCACCGCGCCTCGTTGATCGCCGACCTTCAAGTGCGCACCCCGTCCGGCGGCGTGCATGTAGTGCTGCCGGCCGCCGCCGAGCATCGCGAGGTGATCCCGCTGGCTCCCGAGGCCTTGCAAGGCCTGTATCGCGGCTGGCAGGTGCACGCGGGCCGCAAGTCCAAGCGCTCCGGGTTCGTCGCGATCAAACCGCCGCGTCAGGTCGACACGGTTCAGTCGGCGCTAAACGTGTCTGAATGACGATTCGGCGATTGGATTGAAACGGTAAGCTGCGACAAGACACCAAGTTGCATGTTGCAAGCTCTGGCAGGCTCTTTGCCAACCACGAGCAACATGACATCCCTACCTCTAGTGCTTGACGACGAACCGATGGGAATCATTCTCAAGGCCGGGCGGCAGATTCTGCGCCCCGCCAAGATTTGGGCGTACTGCTGGTTTGCTGATGAGGGCGAGAACGGCGATCACACGCATCGCCACCTGCCCATCGATCCGAAAGTCTGATCGCCGCTAGACCGCCTCGCTCACCGAGGTAAACGAGAAGTCCTTCACCACGAGCGGTGGGACGACCACGGCCGCGCCTCCCACATCACCCGATTCCGACGACGAAACGCGCTCCGGCCTCCCGACCGCGACGAGATTGTTCAGCATCGTCACGGGGCTCTCGTTGAACCGGAAGTTGTTCACCGCGCGGCTGACCTCGCCTTTCTCGATCAGGAACACCCCGTCGCGCGTGATCCCGGTGTACAGCAGCGTCCGCTGATCGACCGGCCGGATATACCAGAATCGTGTCACCAGCAAGCCGCGGTCGACGCCTTTGATCAATTCATCGAGCGACGCCGCGGCCCCCGTTCCCTCGAGACGATAGCCGCCGGCGAACGGCGTCGGTTTCACACCCTGCTTGTCGGCCCAGAAGCGATCGTAGGCCAGGTTCTTCAGCACGCCGTTCTCGACCCAAACGGTGCGGCCCACCGGCTGTCCTTCACCTGTGAACGGCTGCGTGAGCAGATCCGGGTCCTGGGGGTCGGATGAGATCGTGATGCGTTCGTCCACAACCTTCTCGCCGATCCGGTTGCCGCCGCCGCGCTTGGAGAAAAAGCTGCGGCCCTCATCAGCGGGTCGCGCATTCATCGAAAATGCGAGCAGGCTGACCAGATTGCCGGCCGCGGTTGGCTCGAGCACCACCGTGTACTTCCCCGCCTCGAGCGCGGTCGCGGCACGCGTGCCGTGCGCCTTGCGCACCGCGCGAGTCGCAAGCTGCGTCGCCGGCGTCGCGCGCGCCCAATCGTTGTGCGCCGTGCCGGCCCAGCCCGAGCCTTTGCCGTCCGGGCTGCGCACGGTCATGGTGTGCACGACGTTCGTGGCCGCGTGATAACCGAACAGGCCAGCCGAGTTCGCGACGGCCGAGGCGCCGGCCACGCGATGCACGAGCCCGGCGGCCAGCAGTCCCGCGCGATTGGATTCGCCGGCGGCATTCCGCACCGCGTCCGCGCGGCGCACGGCGTCCAGACTCGCGCTCGCTTCGGCGTAGGCGGGAACGTCCGTGTACACCTGGGCCGGCAGCAGTGACTGCAGCTCGGGGTTCTCCGGCGCGAGCTTCGCGAGGCGCTCGCTGTCCGAGACCGCTCGCGCGAGCCCGGCCTCATCGAGCACGTTCGTGCCGACGCTCGCGGCACGCTTCCCAAATCGCGACGTCACGGTCAGCGTGGCGTTGTCGGTATCGCCCGCCGTCGTGACTTCATTGCGCGCATACCGCGTGTTGCCGTTAGCGCTTGCATTGATGTTGACCTGACAACCCTCGGCCTTCGAGAGAGCCAGCGCGCGCTCGGCCAGCTGGCGCGCCGCGGCGCGGGACAGACCGTTGAACTCAGCCACGGTCCCTCCCGGTGTTGATCACATTGATCCCTTTGAAGCGCGCGGGGGGAGTCCCATGGCTGACGGCATTGACCTGCCCGGGCTGCCCTTTGCCGTCGGTGAACGTGCCGTTCATTTCATAGGACGACTTGCCGCCGATCATGTCCATGGCGTTCCAGAAGTCGGATGTGCGAGACTGGTACGCAACGTCTTTCAGCATGCCCGTAATCTTTCCGCCTTTCACTTCATAGAAGACCTGGCCGCCGAACTGGAAGTTGTAGCGCTGCTGATCGATCGAGTATGAGCCGCGGCCGACGATGTAGATGCCGTTGTCGGTGGCGGCGATGAGGTCATCCACCTTGAGATCGCGCTCTCCCGGGAGCAGCGAGATGTTGGGCATCCGCTGGAACTGCACGTCGGCCCACGACTCGGCATACGAACAGCCGTGCGAGCGGGTGCGGCCGGTGAGCGGCGTGAGCCAGGCCACCTGGTCCCGTGTCGTCTGATAATCGACCACGATCCCGTTCTTGATGAGTAAGTACGTCTCGGGCGCCACACCGTCATCGTCCCACCCGCACGCCGACAGCGAGCCGGGCTGTGAGCGATCGCCCTGGATGTTCATGAACTCGGGACCGTAGCGCACCTTGTTGATGACGTTTTCGGGCGGGGCGAGGAAGCTCGTGCCCGCATAGTTCGCCTCGAAGCCGAGCGCGCGGTCGAGCTCGGTCGGGTGCGCGATCGACTCGTGAATCGTGAGAAACAGGTGATGCGGCTCGAGAATCAGGTCGTACCTCCCCGGCTCGACCGACTTCGCCGTGAGTTTCTGCACCGCCTGCTCGGCCCAGCGGGGCGCGTTGCCCGGCAGATCCGATTTCAGCACCCACTCCCAGCCCAATCCCATCGGCGCGACTTCGGCCGAGTTGCGCGTCTCGAACAGGCCGCGCGCGGTATCGACCGCGGTGATGTTCATCTGAGGGAAGCAGCGGTACACGTCCTGCACCGTGAAGATGTCGTCGGTGGACGCGTACGTTTTCTGATCGCGCACGAACGCGAGCGATGACGTGACGAAGCGCGCGCCGGCGACTTTGAGCGCTTCGGCGTTGGCACGCAGCAACAGCGCGACTTTCTCTTCGACGGAGATGTCGAACGGATCGGTTTCGATCGGGCTGCGCCAGCGGCCGTCTTTCACGGCGGGAGTCGGCGCCAGTTTGACCGGCTGCCGCAGCGCACGCCGGTTTGCCTTCGCCTGCGCGACCGCGAGTTTGGCTACGCGATCGATCTCGGCCGCCGTGAGATCGCGGCTCGCCGCAAAGCCCCAGGCGCCTTGCGCGAGGACGCGAATTCCGAAACCGTAGGTCTCGCCGTCGGACAGATTGGTGATTTGCTGCTCGCGGGTGTTGACCGACTGGGAGCGGGTTCGGGCGACCCGGATGTCTGCGTAGGATGCACCGGCAGTTTTCGCGGTGGCGAGAGCGCGCATGCAGAGATCTTTGATCGAGGGATCGGCCTGCGGTAGCTTCAGTTTCAAGGAAGAGATCGCTGCAGCGCTGGCAGCGGTTTGCACGAATTCCCTTCGTTCCATGGTTCGGCTCCTCGACCCAAGCGTCAAGAGAAGTTGCGCAGTTCCAAGACGGCGAAGTGGTTGCAAGCCTGAAGCTGGAAGCTTGTAGCAACTTCGCCGTCTGGGCAACTTGTGAACTCCGCTGGCGTCTCTCAGCCTTGCGACTGGGGCGAAGCCGCCTAACTATCAAGCATGCCGACCCTCACAATCGACGGCCGCACCGTCGCTGCCCAGGATGGCCAAACCATCCTGGACGCGGCGCGCGCTTCGGCGATTGAGATTCCCACGCTGTGCTGGTATCCGAAACTCCCCATCGTCGGCAACTGCCGCATCTGCCTGGTGTCCGTGGAGGGTCAGGCTAAGCTGATTCCCGCCTGCGCCACCAAGGTTGCCGACGGCATGGTCGTCACGACCCAGTCGCACGCAGCGGTAGAGAATAGAAAGGGCGTGCTGCGTCTCCTGTCGGAACGCTATCCCGCCGAGCATCTGCGCAACGGGGGGGGCGGGGGGGGCCGCGCCAATCCTCGCAACGAGTTCGAACGCTATCTGGTGCAATACGACGTCGTGCCGACGCCCGTCGTGGATCGCGACCTGGCGCTCCGCTCGGGCGACGAGCGGCCCGGCGATCCGATGATCCGGCACGACATGTCGACCTGCATCCTGTGCACGCGCTGCGTGCGGGCGTGCGAGGATATCCAGGTGGTCGGCGTCTTGGACGTCGGGTTCCGCGGCGAGCATGCCGAAATCATCGTTGGCGCCGACGGCGATCCGGACAAAGCGGGCTGCACCTGGTGCGGCGAGTGCGTTCGCGTCTGCCCCACCGGCGCGATTTTCGAGGTGATGCCACGCCAGCGGTTCGCGCCAGAGCAGATCCGCCGTCCCGAAAAAGTGGTGCGCTCCGTGTGCCCGTACTGCGGCGTCGGCTGCCAGTTGGATCTGCACGTCGCCGACAACAAAATCGTGCGCGTGACCTCACCCGACATCGAGCTGGACACCCCGAACCAGGGCTCGACCTGTGTGAAGGGCCGCTTCGGCTACGACTTTCCGCAGCATCGCGATCGGCTCACGAAGCCGCTGATAAGGCGGGGCTGGGAGAAGGGAGCGGGGAGATGGGTGTGGAAAGGACCCAGCGGTGCCCAGCGACGGGGCGGGCCCTGGCAGACCATTGAAGGAGAAGGCCAGCGGTCAAAACCGGGCACCCCTCCGCGCGCCACCGGGAAGAGCGTCCGCGAGCTGCCGCTGCTCGAGCGGCTCGACATGGACATCCGCGATCGCGTCGCGACGCCGGCCGACTGGTACA
>DASTDR010000093.1:0-23484 GCA_035710265.1 Gemmatimonadales bacterium
AGAGGGTGCACGAGATGCACACCGCCTTGACGGGCGCGACGCACTGGGTGTTCAACATCCTCTCGTCCGAGCAGGAGGGATTGTCGCGCCGGTTCGCCGGGAAGGAACCGAACCGCTTTCTGGGCGTGAGCTACCACGAGAACGACCGCGGCATCGCCGTGATCGACGGAACCGTCGCACACATCGAGTGCGAGAAGCACGCCGCGGTCCCCGGCGGGGACCATACCATCTTCATCGGGCTGGTCGTGGGCGGAGACGCCACCGACCGGCGGCCGCTCCTCTACTATAGAGGAGGGTACGCCGGCCTCAGCCGCTGATGCGCACCGTGGACCGTACTCGCATCGCGGCGCCATTCGACCGCGTGTTCAGCGCCGCCAGCACCGTGATCCGCTGGCCCGACATCCTCCCGCACTACCGCTGGGTCCGCATGCTCGGGGACGGACTCGTAGAAATGGCCGCCTGGCGTCCGTTCGGCTTCTTGAAATACCCGACCTGGTGGGTCTCTCAGATGACGATCGACCGGCCCGCTGGAGAGATTCGGTATCGGCACGTGCGGGGTATCACGCGAGGCATGGATGTGATCTGGAGGTTGGTCGAGGTTGGCGAGGATGGGGGAGGTTCTCGAGGTGTCGATGTAGAGATCGTCCACACCTGGGATGGGCCGCACTGGCCGTTGATCGGACGTGCCGCGGCCGATCTCGTGATTGGTCCCGTCTTCATCCACGGCATCGCCTCGCGTACGCTGGCGGGCATCAAACGCGCAACGGAGACCGCATGAAGGATTTTCGTCGGGTCGTCATCACGGGTGTCGGAGCGGTCACACCAATCGGCACGGCGGCGCGCGGGTTATGGGAGGGGCTCGAGTCCCGCACGTCGGCGGTTCGGACGATCACGCGGTTCGATCCCACACCGTTTCGCAGCCGCATCGCCGCGGAGATTCCCGATTTTCGGCCGCAGGACCACCTCGACGCCAAACGCGCGAAACGGCTCGACCGCTTTTCGCAGCTTGCCGTCACGAGCGCCCGTCTCGCCCTCGCCGATGCCGAGATCGTTCCGGAGCGTGAAGATCGCGACCGGGTCGGCACGATGATGGGGTCGGCGCTCGGCGGCGTCGCGTTCGGTGAATCGCAGGTGCCGCGCTACCTCGCCGAAGGACCGCGAGGGCTCGATCCTTCGCTCGCGCTTGCGGTGTTTTGCGGGGCGGCGAGCTGCAACATCGCGATCGAGTTCGGCTTCACGGGACCCAACGCCACGAACGCCATGAGCTGCGCCTCGGGGACCATCGCGGTGGGCGAAGCGTTTCACGTGGTGCGCGACGGGCGCGCCGACGTGATGCTCGCCGGCGGCGCGGAAGCGCCGATCGCTCCAATGACGTTCGCCGCGTTCAGCATCATCCGCGCGATGAGCACCCGCAACGACGACCCCGCCACGGCGTCACGGCCGTTCGATGCGAGCCGCGACGGATTCGTCATGGGCGAAGGCGCCGCGGTCCTGGTTCTCGAAGAGCGCAACCGCGCGCTCGCGCGCGGGGCCAAGATCTACGCCGAGGTCGTGGGCCATGCCTATACGAACGACGCCTATCACATGACCGCGCCGCGGCCTGACGGGCGCCAGGCGGCGCGCGCCATGCAGCTCGCGCTGAGCGACGGTGATGTTGGCGCGGGTGAAGTGGGATACATCAACGCCCACGGCTCCTCGACCCAGCTCAACGATCCGACCGAGACCTCGGCGATCAAGCAGGTGTTCGGCGACCACGCGTACCGGCTCTCCGTCAGCGGCACGAAGGGCTACTACGGCCACGCGCTCGGTGCGAGCGGCGCCATCGAGGCGGCGATCTGCGCGCTGGCGCTGGCGCGCGGCTGGCTTCCCCCCACGTTGAACCTCGAACGACCCGATCCCCAGTGCGATCTCGACTGTCTGCGAGGCGGCGGCAGGACCGCCTCGCCGGCAGCGGTCGTTTCCAATTCATTCGGCTTCGGAGGAATCAACGCCGCGTTGGTGTTGCGGCCCGATAGCGGCGCTCGGTAGATTGGCCCGGCTTTCACACCCAAAGAGGAACATGTGAACTACCGGACACTCCGGGCTCCCGCGGCCGAGTTCATCGGCACCATGCTGTTCGTTCTCGTCGGAGCCGGCAGTATCGTCGCGAACGTCAGCGGACCGGCAGGCGCGCTCGGCGTCGCGCTGGCGCATGGCGTCGGCCTCGCCGTCCTCGTGACGATCATGATGCCGATCTCGGGCGGCCACCTGAATCCGGCCGTGAGCGTCGCGCTCTGGATCGGCGATCAGATCGACCTGAAGACGCTCGGCAAATACGTCGCCGCGCAGCTGCTCGGCGCGATCGTGGCCGCGCTGCTGATCAAGGTGACGTTCCCCGCGTCCCTCGTGCGCCTCAGCTCCCTGGGCACCCCCCAGATGTCCGGCGCGATGGGGATCGTTTCGGGTATCGCGCTCGAGGCGCTGTTCACGTTCTTCCTGGTCAGCGCGGTGTTCGGTACGGCCGTGAGTCCGCAGGCGCAGCGTGTTGGGGGGTTCGCGATCGGGCTGACCGTGCTCACGGTCGCCGTGGGCGGCGGGAATCTCACCGGCGCCGTGATGAACCCGGCGCGCGCGTTCGGACCTGCGCTCGTTTCCCCTTCGTGGCTCTCGCAGGGGGTGTACTGGATCGGTCCGCTGGTCGGCGCCGCGATCGCCGCCGTGGTCTGGAAGTATCTGCTGCTGCCGAGAAGCGCGACAGAGCTCACCTGAGCTCTCGGCTATCGGCTATCGGCTATCAGGTAACACCCCGATAGCCGATAGCTGGTAGCCGAAAGCTAGAGTTGTTCAGCCAATGTCGGTGCGAAGTAAGTAAGGATAATATCCGCACCAGCTCTCTTGATGGCCACCACCGACTCCCACATCGCCCGCTGCTCGTCCACCATGCCGCGTTCCGCGGCGGCCTTGATCATCGCGTACTCGCCGCTCACCTGATACGCGCCCAGCGGCGCACCAAACCGTTCTTTGGCCCGATGGATCAGATCGAGACAGGGGCCGGCGGGCTTCACCATCACGATGTCGGCCCCTTCATCGAGATCGAGCTGGATCTCCTTCATCGCCTCGTCGGCGTTCGACGAGGCCATCTGGTAACTGTGCCGGTCGCCGAACTGCGGCGTTGAGCCGGCCGCTTCGCGAAATGGTCCGTAGAACGCCGATGCCATTTTCGCCGCGTACGACATGATCGGGACGTGCGAGAACCCGCCCGCATCGAGCGCCCGCCGGATGCCGGCGACGCGACCGTCCATCATGTCGCTCGGCGCTACGATGTCGACGCCCGCGCGCGCCTGCATCGTCCCGACTTTGCCGAGGAGATAGACGGACGAGTCGTTGTCGACGTCTCCGTCCCGGATCACGCCACAATGCCCGTGATCGGTGTACTCGCACAAACAGACGTCACCGATGACGACCAGCCCGGGAACCGCGCGCTTCACGGCCCGGATCGCCTGCTGCACGATTCCCTGGTCGTCGTACGCTTCGGAGCCGGTCGCGTCCTTGGTCGCCGGAATACCAAACAGGATCACACCGCCCAGGCCCAGAGCCGCCGCGCGCTCCGCGTCCTTCACCAATTCATCGACGGAAACCTGTGACACGCCCGGCAGGGCGGCGATGGGACGGCGCACGCCTTGGCCGTGTACGACAAACAGTGGCCAAATGAGTTGCGATGGCACGACATGCGTCTCGGCCACCAGGCGGCGGAGGGCGGCGGTGCGACGCAGGCGCCGCATCCGGCGAATCGGAAACTGAGCAGTCATCGGGCGAGTAAGCTCGCGGCGCCCTCCGCTTCGAGCAAGCGCGCGACCGCTTCCCCAGCGCGTTCGGATGCGGACTCCTCGACGTCGGCGGAGGCCGTCAGCTGGACGGCACCGTCGCGGTCGGTAACGCGCCCGTACAAACGTTTCCCGTTTCCCGTATCCCGCATCCCGACCCAGGCCGCCACGGGCGCTTGACATCCGCCGCCGAGTGCGGCGAGGAGCGAGCGTTCCGCGGTCACGGCCGCGGCGCTCTCCGGGTCGTGCAGCGGCGTCAGCGCAGTCCGCGTCTTCCGATCGTCGGCGCGAATCTCGATGCCGAGTGCTCCCTGTCCCGGCGCGGGCATGATGTCGAGCGGATCGAGCCGCGATGCCTTGTGGCCCAGGTCCAGGCGTTCGAGCCCGGCAATAGCCAGCAGCGCGGCATCCAGACCGTCTCCGCTTTCCACCTTGCGCACGCGCGTCGGTACATTGCCGCGCAGGGAAACCACCTGGAGGTCGGGTCGCAGGAAGCGCACCTGCGCGATCCGGCGGAGGCTCGAGGTCCCGATCCGCGCGCCCGGCGGAAGATCGGACAACGACGTCCCCCTTCCACTCCCCCGCACCAGTGCTTCGCGCGGATCGTGACGTTTCGGAATCGCCGCGATCGCCAGACCTTCTGGAAGACTTGTCGGAAGGTCCTTTAACGAGTGAACGGCGACGTCGATCCGGCCGTCGAGTAACGCCTCCTCGATTTCCTTTGTGAAAAAACCTTTGCCCTCGAGCTCGTGAAGCGGCCGGTCGATTTCAGCGTCGCCCTGCGTCTTGATCACCACCAGCTCCGCGCCCACACCCTGTTCCGCCAGCCGGGCTCGCACCCATTCGGCTTGCCAGCGCGCCAGCTGGCTGCCACGCGTGCCGATCTTCACGCGAACCGTCTCATCAGTGAATCGACCAGGCCGGGCACCGTGTGCGGCTCGGCTTCGATAACGTCGCGCAGCCCCAGCTCGCGCGCGGTACCGGCCGTGATGGGGCCGATGGTCGCGCTGACGAATCGGCCGGAACCGGCGGTCTCGGGTCCAATGAGCTTGACGAAGCTGCGAACGGTGGACGACGATGTGAACGTCACCGCGTCGATTCGTTTCGCCTCGATTTGGCCGATGAGCTCGGCGAAATCACCCTGCGCCGGCACCGTTCGATACACGGCGACGGTCTCGACGGTGGTGCCGTGCCGCCGCAAGCCTTCCCGCAACACGTCACGCGCGTCTTCCGCGCCCGGCACCAGCACGCGGGCGCCCCCCCCCGCCGGCGAGTGGGCGTCGGCAGCGACGAGCGCCTCGACCAACGCTTCGGCAACGAATTCATCGGGAACAAGGGCGGGAGTGATTCCCCGCTTGCGCAGTGACTCCGCGGTGACGCTGCCGATCGCGGCGATCTGTGTGGCGTCGAAAGCGCTCGCGCTGAGGCCCCAGCCGGCCAGGCTGTCGAATACGATCTGCACGGCATTCTGGCTGGTGAATATCACCCAACGGTAGGAGGACAGACCCGCCAAAGCGGCCCGGAGCGGTGCGAGGTTTTCAACTGGCTGAATCCGGATGACGGGCGCCACGATGGCTTCGGCGCCGCGGGCCTCGAGCGCGCGCACCAGATCCGCCGCCTGTTCACGCGCCCGCGTCACTACGATGCGGCGACCCTGCAATCCGCGTGTCATGAGGCGTTGCAATCTCACCGTGGCCTATCCCATTATCAAGCAATGTTTCGCTCATTTCGTGCTGCGCTTGGCCGCTTTTGCCTGCGGCGTGCGGCGGCCGCCCAGCGCGAAGCCCCGCGGCGCGCGCTGTTCTGGCTGCGGCTGGCCTGCCGGTTCGCGCCGGCGTTCGCCGATGCGTTTCCGGCCCTCGTCCACCTGTCCCGCGCGCTTGGGGACCGGTGGGGCGCGGTGGAAGCCGCGCGCGCCGCCACGGGGCGATTTCCGCACAACGCCGACGCGTGGATGCTGCTCGGTGAAGCGCTCCAGATGGTTTTTCGGCAGGACGATGCGCTCGGCGCGTTCGAGCAGGCGCTCGCGCTGGAAGAACGCGCCGACGCGGCGATGGCCGCGGGCGCGCTGTATCACCGGACGGGACGATTTCCGGAAGCCGCCGCGCGATTCGCGCGGGCCTACGCCGCGGGCGGCGATGCGACCGCGCTCTGGAACAACGCCCAGGCGCTGTACGATTCGGGAGATCACAGCGCGGCCGACGAAGCGCTCAATTTGTGGGCCACGCAGGTGCCCGGCGGGCACGAGCGCCTGCCCGAGGCGCGGGCGGAGCTACGGGCGAAGGCTGCGGCGCGCGCGCAGATACAGTGACAGCGCGTAGCCGAGCACGATGGCGCCGGTCACGACGTAGGCGGCGATCATGTAGCCGCCGTTCTGCGGAATGCTCTGCACTACCCTTCCCCCTTCCCGCTTCCCGCTTCCCCTGCCGCTTCCAACTGCTCCCTCAAATAGCTCAGTCCATACCGCTGCAGGACGAATCCGATATAGAGCAGCGTGAACACCGCGACGGCCAACAGCCACGTCGTCAGCATGCTGCCCGGCAGCCTGGGTCGCGCGGGCTGGAGCACGATCGGCATCGGGTGCAGCGTGCGGAACATGTAAACGCTGAAGTGGATGAACGGCACCAGCACCATCCCGCAGATCCCCAACACGGCCGCGAAGCGCGCCCGCTCGCCCGGATCGCTGACCGCGCTGCGCAGCAGCAGGTAGCCGACGTATAAAAGGAAGAGAAACAGGGTTAGCGTGAGGCGGGCGTCCCAGGACCACCACGTGCCCCAGATCGGCTTCCCCCAGATCGGACCGGTCGTGAGCACGATGACGGCGAACACGGTCCCGACCTCCGCCGACGCGGCCGCAAACCGGTCCAGCCGCGGGTCCTTGAGGAACAGGTACACGATACTGGCGATGCCGACCAAAACCATGGCGGCCTCGGCCCAGATCGCCGCCGGGACGTGAACATAGAAGATCTTCTGCGCGAGCCCCTGCATGCGTTCGACCGGCGTGAACGCGAGCGCGCGTACGTACATACCGGCGAGCAGCACGAGCGACAATCCCGTCAGCCATTGGCCTGCGCGCATCAGCTTCATTCGTTCACCGTTGCGGGAAACAGGAGCAGAGCGAGCCCAAGAAACACGATGTCGTACGCCGCGAGCATCTTAAGCCAGCCCACGATCTCGCTCAAGGCACGGCCTGCGAGCAGCGGCCCGGTGGCGCGCGCGGCCCACATCAATGGTGGAATCATGAAGGGGAGCACGAGCACCGCCAGCAGCAGCTCGGAGACGCGCGTCCGGACCGTCATCGCGCTGAACAACGTTCCCACGGACACGAACCCGATCGTGGCGAGAACGATCACGAGCGCGAGCGGCGCCGCGTACGGCCAGACGGCCACGTTGAAGAACAGTGCCAACAGCGGGACGCCGATCAGCTCGACCGCACCCACAAACAGCAGGTTCGCGATCAGCTTCCCGAGGTAGATGCTGCCGCGACCGATCGGCGCGAGCAGCAATCCGTCGAGCGCCTGGTTTTCGAGCTCCAGCTGGAACGCGCGATTGAGCGCCAGCACCGCCGCGAACGTGAGCGTGACCCAGAGGATGCTGGGCGCGAGATCCACGGCCGCCACCGCGGTCGGATCGCGCGCGAAGGTAAACACGAGCAGCACGAGGATCACGAACATCGCCGCCGACACGATCGCGGTCCGCGCGCGGAACTCGATCAGGAGATCCTTGGACGCGACGGCCCAGGTGTGGCGCACGACGTCAGGCAATTGCATTGCGATACTCCTCACCGACCTGCTGCGGCCCGCGTCCGGCGCGCGGCGCGAAATGCACGAACCGGCCCGCGCGCATGAACGCGACATCGGTGGCGAGCCCCGTGCCTTCTTCCACGTTGTGCGTGACGAGGACGGTGGCGCGACCCGCCGCGGCATGGTGCGCGAGCAGCCGGCCGAGCGTTTCCGCCGCCGTGCGGTCGAGCCCCGTAAACGGCTCGTCGAGAAGCAACACCGCGGGGTTGTGCACCAGCGCGCGGGCGATCGCTACGCGCTGCACCAATCCGCGCGACAGCGCGCGCACCGGTCGGTCCGCGTGTTCTTCCAATCCCAGCCGCGCGAGCAACTCGCCCGGAGTGGAGGACTCGACGTCGTACAGCGACGCCCAGAAGCGGAGGTTTTCTTTGACGGTGAGCTGGTTGTAGAGCTGCGCGTGGTGCCCGATCCAGCCGATGGCGCGGCGCCCGCCCTCGACCTCGGCCCGCCCGCGTTGCGGCCGAATGAGCCCGGCGAGGACCTTGAGGAGCGTGGTCTTGCCCGCGCCGTTGGGCCCGAAGATGGCGAGCGTCTGACCGGGTCGGACGCTGAAAGAAACCCCGTCCAGGGCTCTGACCGAACCGAAGCTGTGGTGCAGCGCCTCAGCCCGCAGCATCGATGGCGGCCGCGAGCTCGCTCAGTTCGTACGGTTTGACGAGGTAGCTGCTGTGCCCCAGATCGAGTACGTCCATGAGCGGTTCCATGCTCACGTACGCCGTCGTCACGATGACGGGGAGCGTCGGGAGGGTCTCGCGGATACGCTGCAGCAGCGCGATCCCATCAGTATCGGGAAGGCGCATGTCGAGTACCAGCACGTCGGGCTTGAAGGCTTCCAGCTGACGTATCGCCTCGGCTCCGTTCGGCGCATGCGCCATACTGTACTTGCCCTGAAAGAAGCGCTCGTAGGAATACTGCAGAGCGGCCTCATCTTCAACGAACAGCACCTTCGTCGGCGGCATCGGGCCAATTTACGTTACGAAACGCCGGTCTCCAATTCGAACAAGTCGTCCAGCTTGGTGAGGACCAGCAGAAAACGCAGCTCTTCGTTCGCGCCGCGGAGGCACACCGTGAGGCGACGCTCGGCGGCCTTGCGCTGGATCAGCATCAGCGCGCCGAGGCCGGCGCTATCGACCGAACGCGTCCCCGCGAGATCGATCACCAACCGCCCCGCGCCCTCGGCCAGCCCGTCGAGGATGTCCCCGGCGGCACGGCGAAACGCGGTGCGGGAGTCCAGATCGAGCCGCTCCGGCGCAGCGATCGTCTTCTCTACAGGTCGTGTAGACATCAGTGTGTTCTCCACGACCTCGTCGTATGCGACTCCAATGCCATATTCTCTAACACGCGATACATCAATCGTTTGGCACGAACCGGTGAGCGCGCTCACGCGCGGCGGTTGCCGCATACCGAGCGGGCCGGTGCAACTTGCTAGACTCAACCCCTTCCTTAATATCCCGAACCCCTAACCCCGAATCCCTGGTATGGCGACTGACCGGATCGAAACACTCCTCGACGAGCAGCGGCGCTTCCCGCCTCCCGAGCCATTCAGAGCCCGCGCTCATGTGGGGGATACCACGCCCTACGAGCGCGGTCAGCGTGATCCCGAAGGTTATTGGGCGGACTGGGCCAGGCAACTCGAGTGGATCCGGCCGTGGACCAAGGTGCTCGAGTGGACCCCGCCCCATGCGAAGTGGTTTTTGGGCGGAAAGCTCAATGCGTCGGTCAATTGTCTCGACCGGCACGTGCGCGCCGGACGCGGGGACAAGGTCGCGCTCATCTGGGAGGGTGAGCCCGACGGGGAAGTCCGGCGCATCACCTACGCGCAGCTGCATCTCGACGTGAACAAGTTCGCCAACGTGCTCAAGAGTCTGGGCGTCCGCAAAGGCGACCGGGTCGCGATCTATCTGCCGATGGTCCCTGAAGTCGCCGTCGCCATGCTCGCGTGCGCGCGCATCGGCGCGGTGCACACCGTCGTGTTCGGCGGGTTCTCGGCCGAGTCGCTGCGAGACCGAATCAACGACGCGGGGGCCAAAATCCTGGTCACTGCGGATGGCGGCTACCGCCGCGGGGCGATCGTTCCGCTCAAGCAGAACGCCGATGAAGCGTTGGCGGGCACACCGACGATCGAGCGCGTCGTGGTGCTGCGGCGCACCGGCCAGACCGTCACATTCCGAACCGGCCGCGACCTGTGGTGGTCGGAGTTGATGGCGCGTGCAGAGGACGAATGCGCGCCCGAAGCGGTCGATGCCGAGGATCCCCTGTACATCCTCTACACATCGGGGACCACGGGAAAGCCCAAAGGTATTCTGCACACGACGGGCGGCTACCTGACGCATGTGTACGCCACCACGAAGTGGGTCTTCGATCTCAAGGACACGGACGTCTTCTGGTGCACGGCGGACGTGGGCTGGGTGACCGGCCATTCCTACGTGGTGTACGGTCCGCTCGCGCTCGGTGTGACCGAAGTGATGTACGAGGGTGCGCCGGACCATCCCGGCAAGGATCGCTTCTGGGCGATCTGCGCGCGCCATGGCGTCACCGTGTTCTACACCGCGCCAACGGCGATACGCGCATTCATGAAATGGGGCACGGAGCTGCCCAAGCGCCACGATCTTTCCAAGCTGCGCCTGCTCGGCTCGGTGGGTGAGCCGATCAATCCGGAAGCGTGGATCTGGTACCAGCAGAACATCGGCGGCGGCCGCTGTCCGATCGTGGATACGTGGTGGCAGACGGAGACCGGCGGAATCATGATCACTCCCCTCCCCGGCAGTACCGCCACCAAGCCCGGCTCGGCCACCATTCCCTTCCCCGGGATCGAGGCCGCGCTGCTCGACGGCGAAGGAAAAGAAGTGAAGGTCGGGGGCGGCTACCTCGCCATTACGAAGCCGTGGCCGGGCATGCTGCGCACGATCTGGGGCGATGACGAGCGCTACCAGAAGGTCTACTGGAGCCGCTGGGCGAACAACGTCTATTTCCCGGGCGACGGCGCCAAGCGTGACGACGACGGCTACTACTGGATTCTGGGCCGCGTGGACGACGTGCTGAACGTCGCGGGACATCGGATTGGCACCATGGAGGTGGAAAGCGCCCTCGTCGATCACTCCGCCGTGGCCGAAGCGGCTGTCGTGGGACGGGCCCACGAGCTGAAGGGTCAGGCGCTGGCCGCGTTCGTCACCTTGAAAGAGGGAAAGCAGGGGACGGACGCGTTGCGTGAGGAGCTGAAGCAGCACGTCTCGAGGAAAATCGGCGCGCTGGCCAGACCGGACGACATCCTCTTCTCCGCCGACCTGCCCAAGACGCGCAGCGGAAAGATCATGCGCCGGCTATTGAAGGACATCGCCGAGGGGCGCGCCCTCGGGGATACGACGACGCTGGCCGACCCCGCCGTCGTCGCCAAGCTACGGGATCAGTACGAGTCTCAGGAGACCTGAAGAAAAGGGAGTGGGGAGTGGTACTTCACGGTGTAACCGTTAGGAACCACTCCCCACGCCCCACTCCCGTTTCAGTCCCAGCAACGCCACCACCCATATCGCCGTAATGACGACGGCGCTGCCCACACACCAGCGGCAGATCGCGTGGATCACGAAGAGCTCGAGGTAGGTGAGATAGACCGTAAACAGCACCCCGACGCTCGACAGCACGACCAGCAACAGGCTCCAGCGGCGATCGCCGAGCGCCGCAGGGCGCAGCGCGATCAGCGAGACCACCAGCAGCGCCAGATATCCCACGACACCGTAGAACGCCACCGGCACGCCCAGGAACACGGCGTACGGACTGGCCTGCACCGTATCACATCCCCCCGTTCCGCACTTGAGCGGCCCGCCAAATCCGAGGGCGTGGAGCCAGAGGTAGAGCGCGATGAACAGGCCGACGAGCGCGAGCAGCGCGATCGCCTGGCGCGCACGCATCAACGATGTTCGCGAGCGGGGCGCGGCTTGGGAGGCGAGTGCGCGATGACGCTATCCACGATGGCCTTGAAGGTATCGGACGTCGGGAGGCGGCGAAAATCGAACTTCTTGCCGTTCACGAAGAACGTCGGAGTGCCGTCGACGAGCAGCTGGTCGCCTTCCTGGCGGCTGAACTCGATGCGCTGGGCAAACCGGCCCTCCTCCATGCACTGGTCGTACGCGTCGAGCTGAACGCCGGCGCGCTGCGCGAGATCGCGGAACAGGCGCGAGGGATCCTTGCCCGTTTGGGCCCACTGATGATTGGCAAACAGCTGGTCGGCCATTTCGAAGTAGCGGCCCTGCGCGCCAGCGCACTGCGCCGCGTGCGCGGAGAAGCGCGAATAGCGGTGAATGGGCAGCGGAAAATCGCGAAAGCGCCAGCGCACTTTGCCGGTATTGATCAGCTGCTCTTGAATTGTGGGCATTTGAATTACGGCGAACGACGCGCAGACCGGGCACTCGAAATCGAGATACTCCGTGATCTCGACGGGCGCATCGCCTTGCCCGAGCGAGTACCCGCGGAAGCCGTCGTCGACCACGGTGGGCGGCGCGCCCGTCGCGGCCGCCGACGCCCCTGGGCCTCCGGACTTCAGCAGGGTAAACGTGCCGATACCGAGCCCGACCGCGAGCAATACCAGCACGACATAGAATCGATTCATGTTCGGTCCCGTCTCCATGGCTCGTCGTCGTCCGGCTCGTCGAGCGACAGCTCGCGCATCGCCTCTTCAACGATCCGGCGGTTTTCCGCAACTTCGGGCGTGTCGTAGGTGCTGCGGACTTCGTAATGAAACAGCTCGCTGCGCGCGTTGCCGAACAACTTTTGAAGCTCCGGTGCGTTCTCGAGCAGGTGCCCTGCCCGGTCTAGTTCCTGTATTCGCTCAGCCAACGCTCTCAGCAGCGCGATCAGGCGTTGCGCACGTTCCGGCCCATAGACCTCTTCGCTCATCGGTTCCTCCTGGAGCACGGGAACCCGTGCGCCCGCTGTGGCATTATACAACACAACCAATTATCTTGCGGCGCCGTTTTTCACGCGGTCTTGACCCGAAAGGAATCCTCCTGCATGGCCAAAAAGCGTGGTGAGCCTCGGAAGTACGCGATTCCTACGAGCTTCGAGCAGGCGCGCGACGAGCTGTTCTCGCACATCCTGCGCTGCGGCGTGCTGGAAGCCGCCCCCGAACATCAGAAGGAATGGTTCGACGACACATTGCTGTATCTGGCGGATCGCTTCACGGACCTGACCGAGATCGAGCTGAGCGAGCTGCGCGTTCTGGGCGAGCGTTATTGCCGTCCCGTCGTGCCCCGCGCGCCCGTCGGCGCCAACGCCTGACGCAGGCTGTTCGTTCTCAGGCAGGAAGGGCGCCTCTGACGGGCGCCCTTTGATTTTCTAGCCACGCCACCAACTCGGGAACAAGCGCGTGCGCCACCCGGCCGCGACGCGGACGCCTCCCGCAAAGCCGCTCTCGAGGAACCAGCCGTGCCGCCGTCCCGGCGTCTGCTCGACGCCCAGGATCAAGGCGACGAACCCTCGGCCCGGCGCACCCTGGGCCCCCAAAAACACGCCGCCGACGCCGGCGTACAGTCCCCGGCCCGAGCGCGCCGAGGAGTTGAGCAGCAGCTGGAGTGTCAGCTGCGCGCGCACCGTCGCCGCTTCGTCCGGCGATAGGACGCCTCCGCCGACCGCGAGGGCGATCCGGCTCTCGCTACTGGGCCGACGCGCGATGCCCAGCTCCGCGCCCGCGAACGTCTCGCTCCCGAACGCCGCTGCCGCGCCGAGACTCAGCTCCGTCGCCGTCACCTGCTGGGATTGGAGTGCCAGGATCGGCAGGAGGCACAGCAGGCTAGGCAATGGTGACGTCGTAATTGATGGGAATGTCGGGCGCGAGGGATGCGATCACGGAGCAATATTTCTCGATCGAGAGATCGATCGCGCGCCGCACTTTTGCTTCATCGGCGCCCTCGCCACGCACGGCCACGTGCAATGTCATCGTCGTGATGCGGCGCGGTTGTTCTTCGCGCCGGGTCCCGCGCACTGTGATGTCCAGCGCCGCGAGCTTGATGCGCTGCTTCTGCAGGATGATCACGATGTCGGACGCGGTGCACGTCGCGGCGGCCAGCAACAGGAGTTGCACGGGCGACGTGGCAATCTTGGTATCGCCGTCCACGACGATGGAGGGCTGCCCCGGCCCCGATCCCTCGAACTGCAGCGCCTCCCCACGCCAGCGCATGGAGACCTCGGCGATGCGCGGGGGGGAGGCCGGTTCGGCCATCAGTTTCCCCGCCGCGTGGTCAGCCCGATGAACAGGCGGTGACGATCGAGCGCATCGAGCGCGCGATACTCGAGCAGCCAGTTGAAGGTCGATCGATAGCGAAGCTCGAATCCGAACGTGAGGTTCAGCCAGAGATCAGGACACTGCGAATCGGCGCCGCAGCCGTCATGACCCACCACGGACGCGCCGACTCCGATGTAAGGCGTCGCGACCTCTTCGTCCTCCGTAAAGCGCCACAGGGCATCGACACTCCCGGCGTAGGTATTCGGGCCATTGAACACGCCGAGGTCGAACGACGGACGCAGCCGGATCCGGTTCGTGAACAGGTCGCCCATGTCCAGCGTCGTGCCGAGCACGAACTGGCCCTCGCTCTTGAGCTCCAGACCACCGCGCACGCCGAACCCGAAGATCCCGATCCGCGTGCCGGTATGCCCGCTGGTCTTGGGCGGCACGAAGTCCTGCGCGCGCGCGGGTGACGCGCCGCATCCCGCGGCCAGCAGCACCAGTAAGCCGATTCGGGTCAAGGTGTCGCCTCGCTCTTTCGTGCAGCCATCCGGCCATAATCCCAGATTGCGTACACTGCAATCGCCGCCGTGGCCCATGCCAGCCGGCGCGCATGCGGCGATTCGGCAATCGCGGCGACCAATGTCAGCAGCTGCGCGATCGTGACGGCTTTGCCCCCCGCCCGCGCAGGTATGGCGACCGGGCGCCGCAGCAACCAGGTCGCGACGAATCCGAGCACCGCGAGCAGGTCACGCAGCAGCACGCCGAGCAGCTCGTACCACTCGAGCAGGCCGCGCCGGGCGATGGTCACGAACGCCGTCACCATGAACGCCTTATCGGCGATCGGATCGAGGACCGCGCCGACGCGCGAGGACCCCATGCGCCGCGCCAGAATCCCGTCGGCGACGTCGGTCACGGCGGCGAGCCCGACGATCACGAGCTGCCATGCCGGTGAGGCGACGGCGGGAAACAGGACGGCGAGCGGAAATCGCACCACCGTGAGGGCGTCCGCTACCGCGAATCGCGGTTTCACCGTACCTTAGCCTCCGTGGATCTCAAGCTGCTCAAGCAAGCGGCCATCTTCCAGGATCTCGACGACGGCGAGCTCGCCCGGGTCGCGGAAGTGTGCCGCGAACAGAAATTCACCGTCGGCCAGTACGTCTTCAAGGAAGGCGAGCCCGGCAACCGCCTCTTCCTGATCTCGGAGGGGGAAGTCCGCATCTCGCGCACCATTCCCGGGTCGGGGGAAGAAGCGCTGGCGGTGCTGAAGCCGGGGGCGTGCTTCGGGGAAATGTCGATCTTCGACCGCTCCGAGCGCTCCACCGATGCCATCGCCAATACTACCTGTACGCTGATCACGATCTCCCGGTCCGATTTCGAGCTGCTGCTCGACTTCAATCGCGACGTCGCCTACAAGGTGCTCTGGTCCGTCGTGCGGCTGCTGTCCGCGCGACTCCGCGTGACGAACGACAATCTGCGGTCGTTCCTCGCGATGTCCATGTTCTAAACGGAGACCCGGTGAACGCACTGACGCCGTACGCGGCTTTCTTCATGCGCCTGGCGGTGGGCGGCGTGTTCCTGCTGCATGGCATCGGCAAATTCGAGCGCGGCATCGGCGCCACCGCGCAGATGCTCTCCGGTATCGGGTTCCCGTTTGCCTCGGTCTTCGCTCTGATCTTGATCACCATCGAAACGGTGGGCGCGATCTGCGTGCTGCTTGGCATTCTGACGCGCGCCTGGTCGGCGCTGATGGCGGCCGTCATGGTGGTCGCGATCCTGGCGGTGAAGATCCCCCGGGGTAGCAACTTCGAGCTTGAGGCGCTGCTGCTCGCCGGAGCCGTGACGTTGGTGGCGCTCGGCGACGGACCACTGTCCGTCGCCGTGCGGTTCAAGCGCAGTCCGACCTAATGCAGAATCCTTAGGACGCCGGCGTCCGCTCCGGCTCTCAGGAAGCTCTCCGGATCAGTGGCCGGAATCGCGATACCCGTCTGCTTGCGCCAACGCTTGGCGCTCGCCTCCATGTACTCCTCGAGCGAGCCGGCCGCCCACTCGGCGGCATCGTCCTTCATCTGGCGCACGATGTCTTCCCAGGTGCCCACATACGTCGACCCGGAGGTCGTGCTCACGCGGTGCAGCTCTCCCGGCGATCCCTTCCTCATGCCCTGCAGCTCGGTGAGCAGCGTGCCGAACAGCTCGAGCTGGCGGGGATCGCGGATCTGGCCGTCGGGGCGCATCGCTTCGATTTCCGAGAGCAAGAGATCCTCCGGGGCGGCGTCGCCCGCGAGCTCGTTGAGCCGCTCGTTCCAGGGCACCAGCTCGGGATCTTCGTCGGGAAGCCGGTAGACGCTTTTCTTCAGCTCGACCAGGCGCCAGATCGCCAGCGCGTCGTAATGCTCCTCTGGACCAGTCCGCTCCAGATGGAACAGCGCGGCCTCATACTCGCCGCGGTCGTACAGAAGGTTCGCGAGATAGATGCGCGCTTCGGCAAGGCTGGGATCCAGCTCGAGCGCGCGGCGCAGCCAGTGCAGGCTGCCGCCTTCGTCCGCAAGCCGGTGCGCGGCGTACCCGACGCACGCCGCTGCGTCGGCGGAGTCCGGATGCGCGCGGAGCGCGCCCTCAAAGAAGCGCCGCGCCTGATCGAGCACACCTTCGCGAAACAGCGCGCGCCCGATCTGCAGCATCAGGTCGTGATCGTCCTGGAAGCCGAGCGCGAGGACGCGATCGAAACAACCGAGCGCGCCGGCGCGATCGCCGAACTTCAGCAGGACCTCGCCCAGACCCGCGAGTGTATCCTCGTGGTCGGGATCGAGGCCGCGCGCCTCTTCGAACGCGCGCCGCGCCCACGCATACTCTTCGCGCGCGAGCCGCGCGTAGCCTAAACCAACGTGCAGCTCAACGGCGTGCGGATAGAGCGCCAAGCCTTCGCGCAGCGTCTCTATGGCCTCGTCGTATTGTCCTTCGTTGTAGAGCTGATGTGCACGTTCGTCGTATTCGTCGGAACTGAGGAACTGGTCCGACATCGAACGGGTCCTCCCGGGAAGGTTGTGCTATGATAAGAAACGGTTCACTGTTACACAAGCGACCATGCCTCTAGGACTTTCCCCGATCGACCGCGGCTCGGCGACCTCTCCCGGCGGTTTCACCGCCGCGGCAGCGCACGCCGGATTGAAGGCGGACGGCGCACTCGACGTCGCGCTGCTCGTCAGCGCGACGAGCTGCGCGACCGCCGGTGTCTTCACGACCAACGCGTTGCGCGCAGCCCCCGTCGTCTACGACGCGGAGATGCTCGCCGACCGGCCCGGACGGATTCGCGCCGTAGCAATGAACGCGCGCGTCGCGAATGCCTGCACCGGAGCGGCCGGCCTCGAGGCCGCGCGCGCGATGGCTCGTGCCGCCGAAGAGGCAGCCAGCCTGCCACCCAGGACAGCCCTCGTGCTGTCTACCGGTGTGATCGGTGTGCCGCTCCCTGTGGATAAAGTCGGGCGCGGGCTGCGCGATGCGGCGGCCAAGCTCTCGCCTGCAGGCGGCGCCGACGCCGCACGCGCCATCATGACCACCGACACCCGGCCCAAGCATTGCGCGGTGCGTCTCGAAACGCCCGGCGGGCCGATCATCGTCGGCGGTATGGCCAAAGGCGCGGGGATGATCCATCCCGACATGGCCACGCTGCTCGGTGTCCTCACGACCGACGCCGTGTCCGAGGCCGGTACCCTGCGCCCGTTCTGGAAACGCGTGGTCGACCGCTCCTTCAACGCGATTTCGATCGACGGGGATACCAGCACCAACGATACCGCCCTGTTGCTCGCCAATGGGCACGCCGGGATCGATCCCTCGCGTGACGGCGCGACGTGGAAGTTGTTCGAGGAGGCAGTGACGGAAGTCGCGCGCACGCTCGCCCTGGCCGTCGTCCAGGACGGCGAGGGGGCGACCAAGCAGGTCCAAATCCAGATCGTCGGCGCGCAAACCGAGGGGCACGCGCGCGCGGTGGGACGCGCCATCGCGCGCTCCACCCTGGTGAAAACGGCGATCTACGGCGGCGATCCAAACTGGGGGCGGGTGCTCGCCGCGGCCGGAGTTGCCGGTGTGGCGCTGGTTGCGGACCGGATCACGCTCGACGCGGCGACCGCCGACGGATGGCTGACGCTCGCCTCTGGCGGCGCGACGGCGCTCCCCGATCCGGCCACAGCGCGCGCCATCTTCGAGCAGAAGACGATCCGGCTGCGGCTCGACCTGGGCCTTGGTCGCTCAGAGGCCGTGGTGTGGACCTGCGATCTGTCTCCGGACTACGTCCGGATCAATTCCGACTACACATCGTGAAGGATTCGGGACCCTAGTCCCTGGTCCCCTGCACTTCCCGCGCGGCCGCGAAATACGTGGTGCCGCGGATGCCGGCATTGGTGATCCCACCGGCAAAGCTCTCCAGCGTCGCCTGGGCCCGGCGCCGGTAGCGGGGGTCCTGCGTGACGGCGGAGAGGCGCGCGAGGAAGGACGCGGCTGCGGCGTTCGCCCCGGGAAGCACGTCGTCGAATACGTGTTTTGTGCGCTCAAGGACCGGCGTAGACCCGGACGCTCCGGAGGGGGACGGCTCCACCGCGTCATAGTAGCCGCCGAGCGGATCGGCATAGCGTTGCTCGAGGATCGCCGCCAGGTCGATCGCGATCTCGAGATAGCGGCCACCACGGTCCCCACTCAGCTGGTGCGCGGCCAAGCACGCCGAAGCGACCTGGACTTGATCCTGCAACAGGCCGGGTGACGAAGCGCCGGGCTGCGCTTGTCCGCTCGCTCTACCCACCGTGTGGCGAACACCCCATCCATGCGCGTACGAACGCTGCAGCAGCACGTCGAGCGCGGCGCGCGCGCGCGTTTCGTCGTCCGGCGCTCCGAGCGCGGCGGCCGCGAGCATCGTGTGCTCGACGACGAACGCCTGCTGGTCGGCGAATACGGCGTCGCCGGCGAGTGCCATCTGATCGGGAAGCTCGCGCGCGAACGCGCGCACCAGCGCGCGTCCCGCATCGCGGTAGCGCGCGTCGCCGGTAACGACCCAGCCCTTGGCCAGTGCGCCGGCCAGCGCCGCTCGCACCAGGTGGGGCGAGTCATCGGCGGCGGCCACGTTCGCCGTGTCGAGCATCAGGTCGAGTGCCCGGCGCGCCACCATGAGCGCCATCGTGTCTCGAGACCGGGCGTACTCCGTGAGGAGCAGCGATGCCGCTTCGACGTGCGTGACGCTGTTCCCCGTCATGCCGGCTTTCACCGCCTCATCGAGATCGCGCGCCACGCCGGCGATTCCGTCGCGAATCAGCGAAGTGCGGAGCACGCCGCGCGACTCGCCTCCGCTCGTGAGCATGAACTGCCGCACCACTGCCGCCTGCTGCACGATGAAGGGGCGTTGATCGCGATAGCGCTTGGCGATCTCGGGGAGCAGCTGCTTCAGGCCCCGCCCCGTGAGGGGGTCGTCGGCGGGGAAATAGGTCCCGCCGAAAAACGGCGATCCATCGCTCGTGAGAAACACCGTGAGCGGCCAGCCCCGCAGTCCCGCCAGCCGCTCGACGGCGGCCTGATAGCGCTGGGCCACGTCGGGGCGCTCGTCGCGGTCCACGCGCACCGGCACAAACAGGCTGTTGATGAGGGAGCCGATCTCGGGATCGGTGTAGATCAGGCGGTCCGTCTCGACGCACCAATGGCACGCATCATTGCCGACGTACAGCAGGACGGGCCGATCAAGCCGGGACGCCAGCGCGAACGCGTCGTAGCCCCAGGGCTGCCAGTTGACCGGCTGGCGGGCGGCCCGCGCCAGGTAACGCGTTCCCGAGTGGGCCATCTGGTTGGTGAACGGCCCTCGCTCGGCGAGGCAGGCACCGGCAAGAACGGCGCATAGGACTAGGAGACCACGCACGCGGGAGATTACACCGCCTCCCGGCCAACCGTGCCCGCTATATTGGCCCGGATGAGCGACGTGACCATCACCCCCAAGTCGAATGGGCCCCTGATCATCCAGGGTCCGGCGCGGATCGTGACGCCCGACGGGCAGGTTTTGACCCCCCCACCCCGCAAAGACGGCAAACCGGCGGAAGTCGTTGTGCTGTGCAGATGTGGGGGCTCGGCGATCAAGCCGTTCTGTGACGGAACGCACAAACGCAATGGTTTTCAGGACGGCTCCGTTACCACCGCCTAGCGCCACCTTATTATGTTGTCTGGCGCTTGAAGCTTCCCGTTCCCCCCGAACCCCCGTGCCCCTGAACTGGAGGAGCGACCGAAAATGGCAAAGGGAAAGAGCCCGATGGCCGCGGATGAAGGTTACTGCGTGAAGTGCAAGGCGAAGCGGAAGATCTCGAACGCACAGCAGGTGAAGATGGCCAACGGCCGCCCCGCGCTAAAGGGTGTCTGTCCGGTATGCGGGACGGGACGGTTCAAGATTTTGCCGCCTAAGTAACCTCCCGCTACAACTGTTCATTCCTCTGCACGCCCTCGGGTCCTTCAACCCGAGGGCGTGCGGTTTTGTAGCGCAGCGTATAACAGGCGGCACCCACATCGCGGCAGTAGTAGGCGAGCAGCTGCAGTTTCACAAACCGGCCGTCCGCGGTGCGGATCGCGTAGACGTGGTTCTTCGTCGCGAGCAGGTGGGACAGCATGCTGTAGGAGTACCACTTCCCGATCGCCGGGTTGGTGCTGTCGGACTCAAACCGGGTCCGCGCATACCCGGCGCCCGGCACCTCGTGCACCGAATCGAAGCTCACAGGCCCCAGGTCGAGCGCACCCGCTTCCGGCGCCGTGATCATGGTGTTGCGCCGGAAGGCGATGTCCCAGGCGCCCGAGTCGACGACCGACGCGCGCGCAAAGTGGAATCGTTGCCACCGGTCGCCGCTCGATGCATCGAGCGTGTACAAGGTGTCGCCCGTGGGCCCGAGCGGATACGGGGGGAAGTCGGGTTCTGAGAACGAGCCGATCAGCAGGGACGTGACCAGAAGCAGGAACGCTGCGGTCAGCACCAGCACGAGGATCGGCGGTCGCGTCACGACTCAGCCATGAACGGATACCACGGATCCCGGGGCGGCACGAAGTTCTCCTTGATCGCCCGCGCGCTGGTCCAGCGAATCAGGTTGAGCAGGCTGCCCGCTTTATCGTTCGTGCCGCTCGCCCGAGCGCCGCCGAACGGCTGTTGCCCCACGACCGCTCCGGTCGGCTTGTCGTTGAGATAGAAGTTGCCGGCGGCGTAGCGCAGCGCCGCCGATGCTTCGTTCAGCGCGGCGCGATCCTGGCCGATGACCGCGCCGGTGAGCGCGTACGGCGACGTCTGGTCGACGAGCTGGAGCGTCTCGCGCCACTGCCGGTCGGGATAGGCGTAGACCGACAACACGGGACCGAAAATCTCCTCGCACATGGTCCGGTAGTGAGGATCCTGCACCTCGAGCAGCGTGGGCGGCACGAAATACCCTTCCGCGTCGTCGCACTCGCCGGCCGCGTGGACCTTCACTTTGGGATCGGTGCGCGCCGTGTCGATGTATTGCTTGATCTTGTCGAACGCCTTCTTGTCGATCACCGCGCCCATGAAATTGCGGAAGTCGGTGGGGTCCCCCACCCGCACCTCGCCGAGCAGCGCGAGCACGCGATCACGCACCTTGGGCCAGAGCGACTGCGGGATGTAGGCTCGCGAGGCGGCGCTGCATTTCTGACCCTGGTATTCGAACGCGCCACGCACCAGCGCGGTCGCCAGCACGTCGACGTCGGCGCTCGCATGCGCAAGAATGAAATCCTTGCCCCCTGTCTCTCCCACGAGCCGCGGATAGTCGGCGTAGCGCTTCAGATTGGTAGCGACCTGCTGCCACAGCGCCTGGAATACCTCCGTCGATCCGGTGAAGTGGATCCCGCCGAGATGGCGATCGCCGAGCAGCTGCTCACTGATCTGGGCCGCCGAGCCGGGTACGAAGTTGATCACACCGGGCGGCAGACCGGCTTCTTCGAGCAGCTTGAAGAGGAGATAGTTGGAGTAGGACGCGGTCGCCGCGGGCTTCCAGACCACCGTACACCCCATGAGCGCAGGCGCCGTCGAGAGGTTTCCGCCGATCGAGGTGAAATTGAACGGCGTAATCGCATACACGAACCCTTCGAGCCCGCGATACTCCAGCGCGTTCCAGGTGCCGGGTGCCGAGATCGGCTGGACCGCGTGAATCTGCTCGGCGTAGTGCGCATTGAAGCGCCAGAAGTCGATCAGCTCGCACGCCGCGTCGATCTCCGCCTGGAAGGCCGTCTTGCTCTGGCCCAGCATCGTGGCGGCGTTCACCATCGCGCGCCAACGCGTCGCGAGAAGGTCGGCGGCCTTCAAAAACACCCCTGCCCGGTCCGTCAGGCTCCACGTGGACCAGTCCCGCCACGCGTCGCGAGCCGCCTTTACCGCGTTCGTGATATCCTCGGGGCCCGCCTGATGCACTCTGGCCAGCACGTGCCGGTGACAATGCGGCATCACGGCGTCGACCGTCTTGCCGGTCCGGATTTCCTTGCCGCCGATCACGACCGGAATTTCGATTTGGCGCCCGCTGAGGTCGTTCAGGGCCTGCTTGAGCTCGCCGCGCTCGCGATTGCCGGGCGCGTAGGAGAGCACCGGCTCGTTCACTGGAATTGGGATCTTCATCGGGGGAAACTTAACCTTGTAGCTCTGAGCTTGAAGCCACTTCCAGCTTGGCGTCTTGGCGTCTTTTCTTGCATCTGGGAACCTGAAACTGTTCAACTAGCATGACACTCGACCCCCGAACAAGAATCGGCCACGTTCATCTCACGGTGAGCGATCTCGACCGCTCGCTTTCCTTCTATCGTGACGTCCTGGGCTTCGAGGTCACCTCCCGCTATGGGCGGGATGCGGTGTTCGTTTCCGCTGGTGGCTACCACCATCACATCGGCCTCAATACCTGGGCGGGCAAAGGCGCGCCGCAGCCGCCGCCCGGCACCACCGGCCTCTACCATTTCGCAATCCTGTTCCCCGACCGCGCGACGCTGGCAGCGGCCGTGCGGCGTGTCCTCGAGCACCGCATTCCACTCGAGGGCGCATCCGACCACGGCGTGAGCGAGGCGATCTACTTGCGCGATCCCGACGGCAACGGCATCGAGCTCTATCGCGACCGGCCGGAAAGCGAATGGCCGCGCGGTCCGGATGGGAACATCCGGATGCACACGCGGCCACTCGATCTGCAGGCACTACTCGCGGTCTAGGTTTTTCGATCTGCCTCGCGCTGCGGCGGCAACGGCAGCGAAATCGTGAACGTCGTTCCGGTGGCCAGCGCCGACGCGACGGTCAGCTTCCCGCCGAACGTTTCTTCCGTGACGGTGCGAACCTTGGTGAGGTCGGAACCGCCGCCGCGCCCGTGCACGACAAGCTCGATCTCGCGACCTTTCTGTTCCAGACGCACCGCCACCGGTGACGGTGCTTCGCCCACCGACTCTGCCGCGCCGCGCACCAGGTTGACGAGCACGTCGAACAGCGCGTTCGGATCCCCGCGCAGATACACGGTCTCGACTGCGGTGGTGAATTCGAGATCGATGCCTCGATCACGAAGCAGCCGGCGCTCCAGGGTGAGGCACGAGCGAATCACGCGAACCGCGTCGAACCGCTCGGGCCGCCCGGCGGGGGTCGCCCCGCGCGTCGTTCCGCGTTCGCGCACCGCGCGCAACAGCT
>DASTDR010000094.1:0-6401 GCA_035710265.1 Gemmatimonadales bacterium
CCTGTCGTCCACGACCGGCGACTTCGCGTGGCCGAACCCCGTGAGCATCTCGAAGGCGTCCATCGGCTTCGACCAGACCGGCTTGCCCGACATGTCGAGCGCGAAGAGCCCGACGTTGCCGAAGTACGCGTACACCCGCTCTCCGTCGGTGACCGGCGTCTCGGCGGCATAGCTGTTCTTCAGGTGCCTCGACTTGGCGGGCACACCCTTGTGCACGTCGCGCTCCCATCGAACCCGGCCGGTCTTGAGATCGATGTCGTAGACGACCCAGCGGTGAGGCGCCGACGAGGTCGCGATGTCCTTGAAGGTCATCGGCCCGCCGCTCGAGCGCGCCACGTAGGACGAGGCCGGCAGAAGCGACTCCGCCTCGACGGTGTTGATGGCGGTGGTCACGAAGACGTGATCGCCCCAGACGACGGGCGAGCTCCAGGACCGGCCCGGCACGTCGATCGTCCAGACGACATTCTGGGACGGCCCCCACGCGTCGGGCAGCGCGGGGTGGTCGGCCGCGACGCCGGCGCCCTCCGCTCCCCGGAATCTGGGCCAGTTGTCGTCGGCCGATGCAGCCGCCAATCCGAGCGTCGCGCAAAGCACCGTGGCGGCAACTCGCGTCTTCAGTCTGGGCATGGTGGGCGTAATCATGTGCTGCGATCGGAGCCGCGTCAATGCCGCTACACGAAGGACACGAAGGATTCGGCCACGAAGGGCACGAAGATCAGGAGGCATTCAGACGATGTGGATTCGTGACCGTCGTGTTCTTCGTGGCTGATCGGTCTTCGTGTTCTTCGTGGCTGACTTCGTGATCTTCGTGGCTTAGCGTTCGATGGACGCGACCCAGTTGACCGCGACCGTCAGCCCGCTCAGCAGATCCGCGCCGAGCTGACCTCCGGCTCCACCGGTCGACTGCACGTACTGAGGCACGAGGAAACGTTCTCCATCCGGCGACACGGCGTAGTTGTGGTAGTCCCCACCGCTGTGCGTCACGTTGAGCGCGGGAAAGTTGAGAATCTGGCGCGGCTCACCGGGCTCGAACACACCGCCCGTGGCGCTGACTGTTGCCGCATAGAGCGGGCCTGCGAAGGCGCCGTTGCCGAAGCTCGTGGAGGGCGCCGCGTTGTTGCCTATCGAGTGAAAGTAGATCTCCTTGCTGTCGCCCTTCCAACGCGGCCAGTCGCCTCCCGCTTCTGACACCCGCCACTGCCCCGAGCCGGTGGGAAACGGGCGCACATAGATCTCGTTCCGGTTGTCGCGCAGGTTCGAGGTGAACGCGATCCACTTCCCGTCTGGCGAGATCTGTGCGTGCGTCTCGTTGAACGGGGAGTTCATGATGAATGGTGCGGCCTTCTTTTCGCCATCTAACTCCAGCACCCACAAATCGCCGGCCGTCTTGGGATCCTGCACCCAGAAGACGATGCGCTTGCCATCGGGCGACCACGACATCGGAGCCTTCGGCAGGTCGGATTCGTGGAGCAACTCCTCCGTGCCCGACCCGCTCGAGAGCGTCTTGTACAAGCCCCACTTGCCCTTCTGCTGCGAGGCGTACACGATCTCTTTTCCGTCGGGCGACCAGACGGGCATCGTGTTGTGGCGCGAGGCGTCGAAGGTGAGGTTGGTCTCCGAGCCGCGCGGCTCGAGGATCCAGATGTCGCCCCCTTTCGGGTCGTGCCTATGCACGGCCACGCGCGTCGTGTCGGGCGACACGTCGACGCCCCGATAGGGCCCCCACGGCCCGACGCTGCGACCGGGTTGCCCGGTCCGGTTCACCCACGAATACTGCCACTCGCCCATGTCCGACTGTGAGCCACCGCCGGTGGAACCCGTATTGCGATTGAAGAAGTACACCAGCACCCCGTTCTCCGACAGCGAATAATGGCTCCGTCCGTTGGCGGTGTCGTACACGACGTCGTCCGCGACGCGCGACGGCTCTCCGGACAGCGTGAGTCCGTCCTCGTCGAATGGCTGGGCGTAGATTGTGCCTCCCCTGCTGAACACGAGGTAGCCCGCATCCGCGTAACCGGCGTTCGATTCAGCCGGCATCAGGCGCCTTCTGTCCGCGGAGTCGAGCGAACCTGCAATGAGGGCGCGCCCCGAAGGCTCGCCCGACCACACGGTGTAGATGAATCGGCGTCCATCGGGCAGGAAGCTCGGCCAGAGGTGACCGGTCTCTGACTTCTCCACGGTCGTGATTCGCTCCGGCGTGCCACCCTCGGCAGGCACGCGGAACAGACCCTGCCCGGTGCCGAACACGATTGCGCCAGCCCGGTTCCACGTGCCGCCGGAGAAATCGGGCGCGGGGGCCAGTTCCTGCGGCGGACCACCGGTCCGCTCCACCTTCTTCAACTTCCCCCCGGCAACGAAGCCAATCGAACGGCTGTCCGCCGACCAGAACGGCTGGCTGGCATCGTCAGTACCCGCGAGCCGCTGCGGCGTCACGCTGCCGATCGGGCGGACGTACAAGGAGAAGGCGTCGCCTGTGTTCCCCCGGGCCACGAACGCGAGCCAACGCCCGTCCGGCGACACGGCAAAGCCTGCCGGGCGGAAAAGCGCGCCGGCGGCGACGCCGGCGATGTTGAGGCCGTCGGCCTGCGCCGAAAGCTGGAGCGGCACGCGAAACCGCGTCTCGCCCGGGCCCCCGCGTCCTTGAAGAGCGAGCAGCGCGGGCACGGTGAATCCCACCACCAGAAGCGCGGCGGCCGCGAGGCCGATGCGGACCAGTCCGGGACGCGTTCGCCACCACGGCGAGCCGACTGCCAGACCTCCCTGATTGCCGGCGCCCGCATCCGCAGCCCATTGAAGCTCCGCGAGGAGATCGCGTGCCGTCTGCCACCTGTCCGCGGGATCCTTTGCCAGACAGGTGCGCACGACGTGATCGAGCGCTGGAGACGCGGCGGGCTGGAGCTTCGAGAGCGGCTCGGGGTGGGACGTGGCGATCGCCGAGATCAGAAGCACGCGGCTCCGCCCCTCGAAGGCCCTCTTCCCCGTGACCATCTCGTAGACGAGCGCGCCGAACGCGAAGATGTCCGTGCGGGCGTCGGCCTCGCTTCCCTCGAGCTGCTCCGGCGACATGTACTGAAGCGTCCCGAGCACCGTGCCCGCCGAGGACAGGTCCGTCCTGGTCTGCAGCACGGATCCCGATCCCGAGCCGGTGTTCGGCAGCACCTTCCATTTGGCCAGTCCGAAATCGAGCAGCTTCGGGCCGGTCGACGTGAGCATGACGTTGGCCGGCTTCAGGTCACGGTGCACGACGCCGCGCCGGTGCGCCTTGTCGAGCGCATCGGCGATCGCCGCCGCCGCCTTCAGCGCCTCGTCCACGCCAAGCGGGCCTTTCTCGAGGCGCGACGCCAGCGTCTCGCCCTCGAGGTACTCCATCACCAGGAAGTCGGTGCCCTCCTGGCGACCGACGTCGTGCAGCACACAGATGTTGGGATGGTTCAGCGACGCGATCGTCTGCGCCTCGCGGTCGAAGCGCTGCTTCATCTCGGGGCTGCCGACCCAGGAAGCCGCGAGGACCTTGATCGCCACCGTGCGGTCGAGGCGAGAGTCGCGCGCTTTGTAGACCTCTCCCATGCCGCCTGCGCCCAAGGCGGATTGGATCTCGTACGGTCCGAGCCTCGCACCGGCGGCCAGCGCCGTCACTTGCCCACCTCCCGAAAGAGCGCCGTCCAATCGCGAATCACGGTAAGACCGAGCGGAGGGGCGTTGCTGAAGGCATTGCCCCGGCCGATCGCGCCGGGGCCGCCCCCCGCCAGGCCCGGCGGGCTGTAGTTGAAGGCGACGCCTCCTCCCGAGCCTCGACCCTGGGCGGCCGCCGCCCCCGCGAACCCGCCTTGTCCTGCGTTCGGGTACCGGAGCAGAAAGCGGTTCCCGTCGCGCGTCACGGATAACTGATGGCGCTCGGCAGCCACGGATTGGGCGCTCAGGAACGCAGGGAACAACACGCGAGGTACGCCGGGAACGACGGGCGTCCCGAGCTCGAGCGCCACCTCCATGATCAGCCCGTCTGGCGACCGGTAGAAGATGCGCTTCCCCGTGTCGTCCCATCGAGGCTGACCGCCGCCTGTCGTGGAGACCTGGCGCCTCTCTTTGAGACCGGGGAAGTCGATCACGTACACCTGGAACGCTCCCGATTCGTCGGACGTGTAGGCGATCCACTTTCCGTCGTAGGAAAACTGCGCCTCGTCTTTTTTGAACGAACCCACGACGACAGGAATCGTCATGGGCTTATCGCCAGACAGGGGAATGACATGGATATCTTCGACGGCTTCCCGCCCCAGCCTGTAAGCGATGTACTTGCCGTCCTTCGACCAGTCCTCGACGAACTCGTTCGCCGGCGTGTCGACGAGTGGCGTCTCGGGCCCGACGCCGTTGGCGTTCTTGACGTAGATGTCCGCATTGCCCTTGCGGAACGTCGTGAAGGCGATGCGCAGGCCGTCGGGAGACCACACCGGGTTGATGTCGTCGGCCGGGTCGAGCGTGAGCCTCGTCGTGGCGCCGCGCTGCCACTCCGTCACCCAGATGTCGGCACCGGGCGCGCCTGGATCCTGGCGGGTGACGGCAACGAACTTCGCGTCCGGCGACAGGTCGAAGTCTCCGTACTGCCCGGGATCTCCGGCCACTCCGAGCTGGCCGCCTCCCCGGTCTCTCCAGCCGAACTGGGCGCCGGTCTGAGTCTGCCCTCTGCCGGATGGACCGCCCTGACCCTGGTAGTAGAGCAGCACGCCGTTCTGCGAGACGTCGAAGCTGCCGCGACCATTGGTCGCGTTGAACGCCAGTTCGTCCGCGATGTGGAGCGCGTCGCCGGTTGGCTCGAGCCGATCGGGGTCGAACGCCTGCGCAAAGAGCGTCGCCTCCCGGTGGTACACGAGGTACCCCGACGCGTACAGGGCGTTCGATTCCGCAGCCACCAGGCGCCTTCTCTCCTGCGAGCCGAGCGCGCCGGCAAACACCGCACGTCCGCCCGATTCGGTCGACCATGCCAGGTACGTGAAATGCCGCCCATCGGGCAGGAAGGACGGCCAGTAGTGACCGGTCTCGCCTTTATCGACCGCGGTGACCGCCTCCGGCTTTCCGCCTCCCTGAGCCGACACGCGGAAGACGCCCTTCGAGGACCCGTAGAGGATCGTTCCGTCGGCCGCCCACGTGCCGCCCGTGATTCCCGACGCCTCGGCGATGTTTTCCGGGGGGCCGCCCGCGGCCTCGACCCTCTTCAGACGCCCGCCGGCCACGAACGCGACCGACTTGCTGTCCGGCGACCAGAACGGCTGGCTGGCATCGTCGGTGCCGGCAACACGGCGGAACGTCGGCTCACGCACCGCGCGCACGTAGAGCGCCGCAGCCTCCGGCGGATCGGGCCTCGCGACCGCCGCGATGGTTTCTCCGTCCGGCGAGATGGCAATGTCCGACGGGGTGATGCCGTACACCGGGACGCGGAACTGAAACGGCTCCGGCGTATTCGCGCCTCGCGCATAGATGAACGCGGACACGGACGTCACGACGGCGAGCACGATCGCAAGAGCGACGCCCGCCTGGACGAGACGATCGAGATTCCGGCCGGTCGAGGGCAGCACGGCGCCCCCTTCCGCGATCCATCGGAGCTGCACGCCCAGGTCGTGCGCCGTCTGCCAGCGTGCCTCGGGATCCTTTTCGAGGCACCGGTTCGCGACGTGATCGAGCGCGGGCGGCGTGCCCGGCCTCAGCTTCGACAGCGGATCGAGGTCGAGCGACACAATCGCTGCGATGAGCAGCGTCTGGTTCTTGCCCTCGAACGCCTTCGCTCCCGTGACCATCTCGTGCAGGATCGCGCCGAGGGCGAAGATGTCCGAGCGGGCGTCGCCGTCCTTTCCCTCGACTTGCTCGGGCGCCAAGTACTGCAGCGTGTCTGGCAGCGCCGCCACGCCCGTCGCATCCGCGGCCATCGTCCGCGCGGTTGCGGAGATGTCCTGCGCGGACGCACGCAGCGGCCTCGTCAATCCGAATTCGAGCAGCTTGACGCCGTCTGCCGTGAGCATCACGTTCGACGGCGTCAGATTGCGATGGACGATGCTCCTCTGATGCGCCTTGTCCAGTGCGTCGGCGATCGCGATGGCGACCTCGACTGCCTGACGCAGCGACAGCGGACCCTTCTCGAGTCGTGCGGCGAGCGTTTGTCCTTCCACGTACTCGAGGACGAGAAAGTCGAGCTCCTCGACCTCGACGGAGGGAGCAACGTCCGCTTCGGGAGTAGCCACGTCCTCCGCGGCGGCCTCACCCGTAGTGTCCGCCTTCAGGCGGACCGTCTCCGACGTCGCGCCGACCACCGGACGTTCGCGGGCGATGTCGTGCAGCGTGCAGATGTGCAGGTGGCTGAGACGGGCGACCGCCAACGCGTTCTGCTCGAATCGCTCCCGCGCGGCCGCGTCCGC
>DASTDR010000095.1:0-2229 GCA_035710265.1 Gemmatimonadales bacterium
CGGCATGTTCGCCAACGGGTCGATCCCCGCCGGGTCGGTGATCCACCTCCGCAGCCAGGTCGAGTCGCGGGTCGCGCCGACGCGTGTCAGGTCGGGAGCGCTGGCTCCCCCTTCCCCGTCGATCGAGTGGCAATTGGCGCAGTAGCGCCCGATCACGAGCGAGACGCGCTCGACGTTTACCGCGGTCTCGGGCCTGGCGACCCCTGCGCGAACCTTTCGCATGTAGCTCAGGATGGCCCGCGCCTGTCCCTCGCTCATGCCGCCGGCCGGAGGATCCCGGGAGCCGGGAATGATGACCTCGGGATCCCGAACGTGTGCGATCAGCCACTCGGGATCGCGGCGGATTCTGGTCTCTTCGATGGGGTTTGCCGGGCCGCCGGCCGTGTGACAGGTCTGACACCGCGCATCCTGCACGAATTCCTGCCCGGCAAGAGGCAGCGGGCCCCAGACCGACGGGTTGGCGTGCGCCGGCGTGTCCTGATACCCGAGGTAGGTCAGGACGATGATGGCCGCGCCGATGACGGCGAAACCCGCGGTGACGAGCGGCCGCTTCAGGACGTGTCGATCGGGACCGCGATCCAGGAACGGCAGCAGCACCAGCAATCCAACGACCAGTGCCGGAATCACCATCGTGGCGAGCGGTTCGAGCGGGCCGGGAAAGTACTTGAGCAGCTGAAACAGGCTGAGGAAATACCACTCGGGTCGTGGCACGTAGGCGGCATCGGTCGGATCGGCGACTGGGTCGAGCGGCGTCCGGAAGACGATCGCGCAGGTCAGGAGCAGCGCGAATACCGCCGCGCCGGCGATCGTGTCCTTGAACGCGTGGTACGGGTAGAACGGGGTGGGCGCGCCTTCCACCGGCCGGAGGGCCCCCGAGACACCGTGGCGCCGCATGAGGAACAGGTGCGCCACCACGAAACCCACGAGCGCGGCCGGCAACAGCAACACATGCGCGGCATACCAGCGCAGCAACGTCAGCGATCCAAGCGTCGGGCCTCCGCGCAGGAGATCCGCAACGTAGTCGCCGAGCGGTCCGCTCCGAGCGATGTTGATCGTCACCGTCGTCGCCCAATACGCCTTCTGGTCCCATGGCAGCAAGTATCCGGTCAGCGCGAACCCCAGAATCACGAGCAGCAGTACGACGCCCGTCATCCAGGTGACCTCGCGTGGGTTCTTGTACGACCCGAGGGCGACGACGCGCAGCATGTGAATCACGGCCGCGACGACGATGAAGCTGGCACCAAAGAAGTGGAGGCCGCGAAGGATGCGACCAAAAAGCAGGCGCTCCATGATGTAGCGGATGCTGTCGTAGGCGTGCTCGGGAGCAGGCACGTAGTACATCGCCAGTACGACGCCGGTGACGAACTGCACGGTGAGCAGCAGGATGAGGATGCTGCCGGTGACGAACCACCAGCCGACGCCGGCCGCGATCGGCTCGTCGAGCAGCGCCCGCCGGCCGGTGCGCCAGCCGGTGCGTGAGTCGAGCCAGTCGAGCAGCGTCTGAAGGGGCATCAGGCCTGGATGAAGATCCGATTGCCTTCGATCCTCGTGGCGAGCCTGGGGAGGGGCTCGGGAGGCGGCCCTGACTTGACGATTCCCATGTGGTCGTAGGCGCCGCCGTGGCAGGGACACCTGAGCTCCTTCGACGCATCGTCCCAGCTCACGCGGCAGCCGAGGTGCGTGCAGGTGGGGTCGAGCGCCGTCACATCCGTCTCGCCCGTCCGGACGAGGAGCACGGTGCGACGCTCGACGATTCGACTGTAGCCATCCTCGCGCGCGACGCGCACCGTAGTCAGCGTGGGCGCGTTCTCGACGAGCGTCGCGAGGCTGGCGCTCACCGGCAGCCATCGCCCGGCGCGGCGCGCGAACCCGGGCGAGAGGATCGCTCCGCCCGTGATGAGGCCAACCACAGCGGCCATCGACGTCTGGATCGCCTTGACCGTGCGCGCGAAGAACTTCCTGCGTGCCGAATCGAAAGCCGTGCCGTGCATGCGGACTCCACGAATTGTCTTGGATTCGAACTTGGGCACGACGCGTGTACCGGCGACCCGCGTGGGACTCCGGCTGACAAGTCGTGGCGATCCGGCGCGTCCCCCGTCGGGCGACGGGGGGCGCTTTACAGCGGCGGTGCGATACGCACGCGGCCCGCGAACACGTGCCCGAAGAGCATCGAGACGATGCCTGTGACGACCATCAGAGCGACGGGGTGCCCGATGGTGGAGCGGAAGA
>DASTDR010000096.1:0-7992 GCA_035710265.1 Gemmatimonadales bacterium
CCTGTCGTCCACGACCGGCGACTTCGCGTGGCCGAACCCCGTGAGCATCTCGAAGGCGTCCATCGGCTTCGACCAGACCGGCTTGCCCGACATGTCGAGCGCGAAGAGCCCGACGTTGCCGAAGTACGCGTACACCCGCTCGCCGTCGGTGACCGGCGTCTCGGCGGCATAGCTGTTCTTCAGGTGCCTCGACTTGGCGGGCACACCCTTGTGCACGTCGCGCTCCCATCGAACCCGGCCCGTCTTGAGATCGATGTCGTAGACGACCCAGCGGTGAGGCACCGACGAGGTCGCGATGTCCTTGAAGGTCATCGGCCCGCCGCTCGAGCGCGCGACGTAGGACGAGGCCGGCAGAAGCGACTCCGCCTCGACGGTGTTGATGGCGGTGGTCACGAAGACGTGATCGCCCCAGACGACGGGCGAGCTCCAGGACCTGCCCGGCACGTCGATCGTCCAGACGACATTCTGAGACGGCCCCCACGTGTCGGGCAGCGCGGGATGGTCGGCTGCGACGCCCGCGCCCTCCGCTCCCCGGAATCTGGGCCAGTTGTCCTGGGCCGAGGCCACAGCCAATCCAAGTGTCGCGCAAAACAACGTGATCGCAATTCGGGTGCGCAGTCTGGGCATACTGGGCGTAATCATGCGCTGCGATGGAGGCCTCGTCAATCCGCGTCGATGCAGGTCCGGCTGAAGCCGGACACGACGACTGACGCCCGTGTCTTGATCGTACGTAGTGTCCGGCTTCAGCCGGACCTACCGTTCGATGGACGAGGCCCAGTTGACCGCGACCGTCAGCCCGCTCAGCAGATCCGCGCCGAGCTGACCTCCGGCCCCGCCGGCCGACTGTACGTACTGAGGCACGAGGAAACGTTCTCCATCTGGCGACACGGCGTAGTTGTGGTAGTCCCCGCCGGTGTGTGCGAGGTTGAGCGCCGGGAAGCCCAGGATCTGGCGGGGCTCACCCGGCTCGAATACACCGCCCGCAGCGCTGACCGTCGCCGAGAACAACGGGCCCGCGAAAGCGCCGGCGACGCCGACCGATGGCGTCGCAAAGTTTCCGATGGCATGGAAGAAGATCTCGCGGCTGTCCCCTTTCCAGCGCGGCCAGTCGCCGCCGGCTTCCGAGACCCGCCACCGTCCCGTGCCCGCCGGAAATGGCATCACGTAGATCTCGTTCCGGTTGTCGCGCAGGTTCGAGGTGAACGCGATCCATTTTCCGTCTGGCGAGATCTGCGCGTGCGTCTCGTTGTACTGTGAGTTGACAAATGTGGTCGGCTCTTTCTTGCCGTCAAGCTCGAGCACCCACAGATCGCCCGCCGTCTTGGGATCCTGCACCCAGAAGACGATACGCTTTCCGTCCGGGGACCAGGACATCGGCGCCTTCAACAGATCGGATTCGTAGAGCAGTTGCTCGGTGCCCGATCCGCTCGACAACGTCTTGTACAGCCCCCACTTTCCCTTCTGCTGCGACGCATACACGATCTCTTTTCCATCGGGCGACCAGATCGGCATCGAATTGTGGCGCGACGCGTCGAAGGTGAGGTTGGTCTCCGAGCCGCGCGGCTCGAGGATCCAGATGTCGCCCCCCTTCGGGTCGTGTCGATGCACGGCTACACGTGTCGTCTCCGGCGACACACCTGGTGACACGTCGACGCCACGATACGCTCCCCACGGCCCCACACTCCTCAGCGGCTGGCCCGTCCGGTTCACCCACGAGTATTGCCACTCGCCCATGTCTGACTGCGAGCCGCCGCCGACGGACTGGGCGTTACGGCTGAAGAAATAGGCGAGCACACCGTTTTCAGACAGCGAGTAATGGCTGCGGCCGTTGGCGGAGTCGTACATGACATCGTCCGCGATGCGGGTCGGCTCTCCGGACACCGTCAGCGCGTCCAGGTCGAACGGCTGGGCGTACACCGCGTTTCCCCTGGCGAACACGAGGTAGCCCTCGTCCGCGTACCCGGCGTTCGATTCGGCCGGCATCACCCGCGTCTTGTCCGCGGAGTCGAGCGAGCCCGCCATGAGGGCACGGCCCGAGGACTCGCCTGACAAGACGGTGTAGAGGAAGCGGCGGCCATCGGGAAGGAATCTCGGCCAGAGGTGACCGGTCTCTGACTTCTCCACGGTCGTGACGCGCTCCGGCGTGCCACCCTCCGCGGGGACGCGGAACAGACCCTGAGAGGTGCCGAACACGATGACCCCCTCACGATTCCACGTACCGCCCGAAAAATCGGCGACAGACGCCACCTCCTGTGGCGGACCTCCTTTGGCGTCCACTTTCCTCAACTTCGCGCCGGCGACGAAGCCGATCGAACGGCTGTCCGCCGACCAGAATGGCTGGCTCGCATCGTCAGTGCCCGCGAGCCGCAGCGGCGTGACGGCGCCCACGGGTCGAACGTACAGAAAGAAGGGGTCCCCCGTGTTCCCTCTGGCCACGAAGGCGAGCGAGCGCCCGTCCGGTGACACGGCGAAGCTCGCCGGGCGGAAGAGCACACCCTGGAAGACGCCCGCGATGTTGAGGCCGTCGGCCTGAGCGGAGAGCTGAATCGGCACGCGATACCGCGTCTCGCCCGGCTCCTGCTGCCTCTGAAGCGCGAACAGTGCGGGCACCGTGAATCCCACGACCAGCAGCGCGGCAGCCGCGAGGCCGATGCGGATCAGCCCGGGACGCGTGAGCCATCCCGTCGAGCCGGCCGCCAGATCTCCCTGATCGCCGGCGCCCGCATCAGCAGCCCATCGAAGCTCCGCGAGGAGATCGCGCGCCGTCTGCCATCGATCGGCGGGATCCTTTGCCAGGCACGTGCTCACGACGTGATCGAGCGCCGGAGACGCGGAGGGCTGGAGCTTCGAGAGCGGCTCGGGGTGGGACGTGGCGATGGCCGAGATCAGCAGCACGCGGCTCCGCCCCTCGAAGGCCCTCTTTCCCGTGACCATCTCGTAGACGAGGGCGCCGAACGCGAAGATGTCCGTGCGGGCGTCGGCCTCGTTGCCTTCGAGCTGCTCCGGGGACATGTACTGAAGCGTCCCGAGCACCGTACCCGCCGAGGACAGGTCCGTTCTGGTCTGTAGTACCGAACCCGATCCAGAGCCGGGGGTCGGCAGCACCGTCCACTTGGCCAACCCGAAATCGAGCAGCTTTGGACCGCTCGCCGTTAGCATGACGTTGGCAGGTTTCAGGTCGCGGTGCACCACTCCGCGGCGGTGCGCTTTGTCGAGCGCATCGGCGATCGCCATCGCCGCCTTCAGCGCCTCGTCCAGGCCAAGCGGGCCTTTCTCGAGGCGCGACGCGAGCGTCTCGCCCTCGAGGTACTCCATCACCAGGAAGTCGACGCCATCCTGGCGACCGACGTCGTGCAGCACGCAGATGTTGGGATGGTTCAGCGACGCGATCGTCTGTGCCTCGCGGTCGAACCGCTGCTTCATCTCGGGACTGTCGACCCAGGAGGCCGCAAGGACTTTGATCGCCACCGTGCGGTCCAGACGCGAGTCGCGCGCCTTGTAGACCTCGCCCATTCCGCCCGCGCCCAGAGCAGATTGGATCTCGTAGGGTCCGAGTCTCGCACCGGCCGCAAGCGCGGTCACTGGCCGGCCTCCTGGAAGAGCGCCGTCCAGTTACGAATCACGGTGAGGCCGAGCGCAGGGGTGTTGCTGAACGCGTTGCCCCGACCGATGGCGGGGGAGCCGCCCACCGTCTGGCCGGGCGGGTTGTAGTTGAAGGCGACGCCTCCTCCCGGGCCTCGCCCCCCCGCGAAGGCCCCAGCCCCGGTTGCGCCCTGGCCTGCGTTCGGGTACCGGACCAGAAACCGGTTACCGTCTCGCGTCACGGACAACTGATGGCGCTCGGCCGCCACGGATTGGGCGCTGAGGAACGCAGGGAACAACACGCGAGGGGCACTGGGAACGACCGTCGTCCCGAGCTCGAGCGCCACCTCCATGATCAGCCCGTCCGGCGACCGGTAGAAGATCCGCTTCCCCGTGTCGTCCCAGCGCGGCTGACCGCCACCCGTTGTGGAGACCTGGCGCCTCTCCTTGAGACCGGGGAAGTCGATCACGTACACCTGGAACGCTCCCGATTCGTCGGACGTGTAGGCGATCCACTTCCCGTCGTAGGAAAACTGCGCCTCGTCCTTCCTGAAGGCACCCTCGACGACGGGAATCGGCATGGGCTTGTCGCCGGTCAGCGGAATGACATGGATGTCTTCGAACGCTTCCCGCCCCAGCTTGTAGGCGAGGTATTTGCCGTCCTTGGACCAGTCCTCGACGAACTCGTTCGCCGCCGTGTCGACGAGCGGCGTTTCGGGCCCCACGCCGTTGGCGTTCTTGACGTAGATGTCCGCATTGCCTTTGCGGAACGTCGTAAAGGCGATGCGCTGGCCGTCGGGAGACCAGACCGGGTTGATGTCGTCCCCCGGATCGAGCGTGAGCCTCGTCGTGGCGCCACGCTGCCACTCCGTCACCCAGATGTCGGCGCCGGGCGCGCCTGAATCCTGGCGGGTGACGGCGAAGAATTTCGCGTCTGGTGACAGATCGAAATCTCCGTACTGCCCGGGGTCTCCGGCCACTCCGAGCTGGCCGCCTCCACGGTCTCTCCAGCCGAACTGGGCGCCGGTCTGAGTCTGCCCTCTGCCGGATGGGCCGCCCTGACCCTGGTAGTAGAGCAGCACGCCGTTCTGCGAGACGTCGAAGCTGCCGCGTCCGTTGGTCGCGTTGAACGCCAGTTCGTCCGCGATATGGAGCGCGTCGCCGGTTGGCTCGAGCCGATCGGGGTCGAACGCCTGCGCGAACAACGTGGCTTCCCGGTGGTACACGAGGTACCCCGACGCGAACGAGGCGTTCGATTCGGCAGACACCAGACGCTTTCTTTCCTGTGAGCCGAGCGCGCCGGCAAATACCGCACGACCGCCCGATTCGGTCGACCATGCCAGGTAGGTGAAATGCCGCCCATCGGGCAGGAACGACGGCCAGTAGTGACCGGTCTCGCCTTTGTCGATCACTGTGACCGCCTCTGGCTTTCCGCCTCCCTGCGCCGATACTCGGAAGACACCCTTCGAGGACCCGTAGAGGATCGTCCCGTCGGCCCCCCACGTGCCGCCCGTCATTCCCGACGCCTCGGCGATGTTTTCCGGGGGTCCGCCGGAGGCCTCGACCCTCTTCAGACGCCCGCCGGCCACGAACGCGACCGACTTGCTGTCCGGCGACCAGAACGGCTGGCTGGCATCGTCGGTGCCCGCAACACGGCGGAACGTCGGCGCGCGCACCGCGCGCACGTAGAGGGCCGCTGTCTCCGGCGGGTCGGGCCGCGCAATTGCTGCGATGGTTTCTCCGTCTGGTGAGATCGCAATGTCCGAGGGGTTGATGCCGTACACCGGCACGCGGAACTGGAACGGCTCGGGCGTGTTCGCGCCTCGCACATAGATGAACGCGGACACGGAGGTCACCACCGCGAGCACGATCGCCGCGGCGATGCCCGCCTGAACGAGACGATCGAGATTCCGGCCGGTCGAGGGCAGCACGGCGCCCCCTTCTGCGATCCAGCGAAGCTGCACGCCCAGGTCGTGCGCGGTCTGCCAGCGCGACTCCGGATCCTTCTCGAGGCACCTCTTCGCGACGTGATCGAGCGCGGGCGGAGTACCAGGCCGCAGCTTCGACAGCGGGTCGAGGTCGAGCGAGACGATGGCAGCAATGAGCAGCGTCTGGTTCTTGCCCTCGAACGCCTTTGCTCCAGTGACCATCTCGTGCAGGATCGCGCCGAGGGCGAAGATGTCCGAGCGTGTGTCGCCGGTCTTTCCCTCCACCTGCTCGGGTGCCATGTACTCCAGCGTGCCCTGCAGCGTGGACACGCCCGTCGCATCGGCGGGCATGGTCCGCGCAGTCGGGGAGACGTCCTGCGACGACACCTGCGGCGGCCTCGCCAGTCCGAACTCGAGCAGCTTGACGCCGTCCGCGGTGAGCATCACGTTCGACGGCATCAGGTTGCGATGAACGATGCCCCTCTGATGCGCCTTGTCGAGTGCGTCGGCGATCGCAATGGCGACCTCCACTGACTGACGAAGCGACAGCGGTCCCTTCTCGAGGCGCTGAGCAAGGGTCTGACCCTCCACGTACTCGAGGACGAGAAAGTCGAGTTCCTCGACCTCGGGAGAGGGAGCGGCATCGGCCCCTGTCTGTGGCGCGTCTCCTTCCGCGGCAGGCATCTCGCCAGACGAGAGAGCCTCAGACGTGTCAGACGTAGTGTCCGCCTTCAGGCGGACCGTCTCCGACGTCGCGCCGACCAGCGGGCGTTCGCGCGCGATGTCGTGCAGCGTGCAGATGTGCGGGTGGCTGAGACGGGCGACCGCCAACGCGTTCTGCTCGAATCGCTCCCGCGCGGCCGCGTCCGCCACCCAGTGCGGCGGGAGCGTGCGGATGGCGACCGTGCGGTCCGTTCTCGTGTCGTTCGCCTTGTAGACGTCGCCCGCGTCGCCCGCGCTGACGAGCGCGAGGATTTCGTAGGGGCCCAGACGCGTTCCGGCACTCAAAGCCATCGGGGTCTCCCGGTGTCAGCGGGCCCTACTATAGCTGAGAAGAGTGGTCCGCTCAGGTCCGGCTGAAGCCGGACACTACGAATGTCCAGCGCATTGGACATTGCGTACGTAGTGTCCGGCTTCAGCCGGACCGTGGGGTCAGCGTCCCGCGCCAAACTCGTCCCACAACTCGTTGAGGCGTTCCGGTGGGAACGGCCACCCGAGGTCGTCGGTCTTCAGCCGCGCCCCCAGGTCCTCCTTCTTGGCGCCCGCCTTGACGACCTCAGTCAGCCGCTGCCGCAGCGTGCCGAGGTTCTGGCGGAACGTGCGGATGTTGTCCTTGGTCAGCACGGGTCCGTGACCGGGGATCGCCGTGTCGAAGTCGAGCTTCAGCACGCCGTCGAGCGTCGTGATCCACTCGGCGAGGCTGCCGCCGCTGGCGCGATCGACGAACGGCGTGAGGACGCTGCCGTCGGTGCGCTTGCCCCAGACGACCAGGTCGCCGGTGTGGACCGTCCGCAGGTCGGGAAAGTAGATGACGGCGTCACCGTTGGTGTGTCCCCGCCCCAGGTGGATGGCCTGCGCCTCCACGTTGCCCAGGAACACGGCCGCCTGATCGCTGAAGACGAGCCGCGGCGGCGCCGCGAGCTTGCTGCGGATCATGTTCGCCCGGTTGTTTCGATGGGCCACGATCTCGGCCACCTTGATGAACTCCGGGTGTCCGCCGGTGTGGTCGCCGTGCCCGTGCGTGCTCAGCACGTACCTGATCGGCTGCGAGGTGACGGACCGCACTTTGCCCGCGATCTCCGCGGAGGACGGCGGCAGGCGGTCGTCCACTATGATTGTGCCCTCGCTCGTCACGCGAACGGCCACGTTGCCGCCCGTCACGGCGCCGTCGTAGCCGGGGATGACGTAGAGCCCGTCCTTCACTTTCCTGATCTCGGTCGAGAACGGGTCGCCGGTGGGCTGCTGCCCCGCCGCGAATGGAATCGTTGACAGGGCGGCCGCGGCCAGGCTCAGAGCGACGACCAGACGTAGATGGCGCATGGGTGCCTCTCGCTTCGGTGATGAGCGTAATGCAGAATGTTGGGAACGAGATGAGTAAATCGGAGGCTCCAGGCGAGCTGCAGCGGCTGACGCGCGAGCTCGAAAACTTCCAGGACATCGCGCGCCAGCTCGTGCCCCTCCCGGGCGAAGTGCCGACCCTCCAGGGCTTCGACATCTGGGGCGGGTCGCTCGCGCTGGCCGGATCGATCGGCGGCGACCACATCACGTACGTGGACTTCAAGACGCGGTTCGACCTGCAGGCCCGCATCGAGCGCGCCCGCGCCGATGGGCGGCTGGACGTCGTCGAAAACCTGGAACGGTGCCAGCACAAGGGCGGCGTCGCGCTGATCGACGTTGCCGGTCATCGCATGACCGATGCCCTGCTGGCCGCCATGCTCCACCAGGCGTTCCTGCTCGGCGCCATCTACGAGCTGGATCGCTA
>DASTDR010000097.1:0-3868 GCA_035710265.1 Gemmatimonadales bacterium
CCCGACATCGCTTAGCGCTGCTCCCTGCGGGGGCCTGACGCGGTTCACGAGCGGAAAGCCTGCGGACCTGGGGCGCGGGAAAGTTACCTAGGCCGCAACGGGCAGTCCACCGTCCCCTGTGACAACGACCAGCCGGAATCATGGGCGCGGACACCCGGAATCATCGAACCGGCGCGACACGGCGTCCACCGAGCCGTACAGCGCCTGATCCCGCACCACGCGGGGTTGATCGAGCGATGTGAGCCGCGCCTTGCGTTCGCCGTTGTAGCTGGTCCACATGTTCTCGACGGCGACGAGCCCGCTCGCCAGCCCATTGCAATCCATGCGTCCCGCGTCGAACAGCGTCGCGCGATCCTGAAAAGTGCGCACCACCCGCGCGAGCGAATCGCCCAACCGATCGAGCCGCGCGAACGGCGACGCGACGACCGGTGTGGGCGGCGCCGCTGGAGGCGCGGCCGGCGGCGCGGTCTGCGGCGCCGCGGCCGGGGGCGGGCCCGCCGGTGGGGGCGCTGGCGCGCGGGCCGTGGTGCGCCGCGGCGGCGGTGCAGGACGCCGACCCGGCGGCTGATTCGAGCGCGACACCAGTTTCTTCGCTTTCTCTACCAGACCCGCCCACGGCGGCGGCTTCCCAGGGTTCTTCAGCGCGAAGTACCAGTACCCTGCACCGCCCAGGGCTGCGACGAGCAGCACCACGACGAGCCGCTTGAGCCAGGGTCCCCGGCGCCTGGTGCGTCGCGCCTTTTTTACCGGCTTCTTCCTCTCCTCCTTGGTCCTTTCTCCCTGGTCGAGCAGCCGAAACGCATGCGGTGGCGGGCGGCGCTGCGGCGGCGGAGCCGGCGTGGGCGCCGCAACCTCGGGAGGAATCGACGCGACAGACTCGGGTGTCACCTGCCACGGCAAGTCGTCCGCCGCCGTCCGCTTAGGCGACGTAGGAACTGGCGGCGTGGGCGGGGCGAACGGGGGGGACGGGGGGGACGGGGGGGACGGGGGGGGCGTCTTGGGCTCGGGTGGTTCGTCGGGCACAAACACCGGCGCAGCCGGCCGTGTCTTCGCAACGGGTGGCGGTGGCGGTGGCGGCGGTGGAGGCGGAGGCGTCGGCACCGGTGCGGGCGCCGGCTCATCATCGGCGCTTGTCTTGATCACCGGAATGTCATCCGCACTCGAGCGCATGATCCGGAACAAAGGATCTTCCTGCGCTTTGGCCTTGGGTGGCGGTGGTGGCGGCTCGGGTTCCGGCTCCGACTGGGGTTCAGGCTCCGGTGGTTTGGGCTTTGGGCCCTTCAGCGAAGGCCCATACGCCTTGTAGTTCCTCCATGTAATGAACGAGCGCTTCTTTCCGTCCGGCTTGATCGATTCCGGCTGCAGCAGCTCGTAGAACGGCAGCGGCGTCTTGTGCCAATCCTCGCTCTGCGACAGGCGGAAGAATTTGCCCGTCACCCCACCCGCTTCGGCGGCCACCAGAATCGCCACGTGCCAGGGGTCGGTAAAAAACCTCTGGTGTGTCTCGATGTCGTGCGCGGTGAGTAAGCCGCCCTGGCCCGGATGACTGTGGTACCACCCTAACAGTGTGCCATGGGCCTTCGAGAGCTGCTCCTGCATCCGGTCCCACAGGCGTCCTACGACGACTTCCGTCTTGTCGCCGTAGATCGTCTGACTGAGCTTCAGGGTCTTGTCGATGACCGAGTAGAGCGCCCCATTCTCCGGATCGCGGTACAGGTCCCCGACGAGGAATCCGAAGATCGCCTGAGTCGGCGAGCCTTTGACATGCTCCTGCAGCGCGATGACCGCTTCCTGCTGGAAGAAGATCGGATAGGGCGCGCGGCTCGCTCCCTCGGACTTCTCGACCCCCGGCAATGAGGGATTCCACAGGATCGAGCGATCCAGCGGCATCGCCTGGGGCTGGGGGTCGGGCTTCGGGCTCATCGCAATGTGTCCAGGATGATGCGCGCCGCGCGCTCGACGTCGGCGCGGCTCACATCGAGGTGCATCACCGCGCGCAGCCGCTGCGGCCCGTACGCCGACATGCGCAGTCCCGCCCGCGCGAGCTGCGCTGACGCCGCTTCGGCACTCGCCCCCTCCCGCTGCAGATCGACCATCACGATGTTGGAGTCCGGCGTGGTCGGTCGGACGGTCTGACTGTCGGACAGGATCTCGGCAAATCGCCTCGCGTTCGCGTGGTCTTCAGCAATGCGGTCGAAGTTGTGATCGAGCGCGTACAGTCCCGCCGCGGCGAGGATGCCTGATTGGCGCATCCCGCCGCCCAGACGCTTTCTGATCTCCCATGCCCGCGCGCGCTTGTCCTTCCGCAATCCCAGGCACGAGCCGACCGGGCAGCCAAGGCCCTTGGAGATACTCACCATCACCGTGTCGACGCCCTGCGCCAGCCGCGCCGGCGTTACGCCGGCCGCGGCCGCGGCGTTCCACAGGCGCGCGCCGTCCAGGTGCACGCCGAGCCGGGCTTCGCGCGCGGCGCCGATCAGGCCATCGACCGCCGCCGGACTCAGCACGCGCCCACCGGCCAGATTATGCGTGTTCTCGATCGCGAGCGCCGTGACGCGGGGAACATGCGGGGAGGCCGGCCGGAGCGCGGCCCGGACCAGGGCCGGCGTGAGCAATCCGTCCGGCGTCGCGATAGGGCGAATCTGCACGCCTGCCAGCGATGCGATGCCTCCCATTTCATAATGAATCAGGTGCGCGTTCGCCTCGATCAACAGCTCGGTCCCCGGCTCCGTGACGAGCCAGATGCCCGTCTGATTCGCCTGGCTCCCGGACGGAAAGAACAGTGCGTCCTCGGTCCCCAGCAGCTCGGCGATGCGCTCTTCCAGGCGGCGCGTGGTGGGGTCCCCGTCGAGCACGTCGTCGCCGACCTCCGCTTCCGCCATCGCCCGCCGCATCCCGGCGGACGGCTTGGTGACGGTGTCGGAACGGAGGTCGATCGGGTGTTCGGGGGGGGGCGTCGACGTCATCCCAGGCGCACGCGTTGCTGGCGCCGCATGCGCATCAGATCGTACGTCTCCGCCACTTCGCCGCCCAGCAAAAACATGTAGGCCGTGTAGTAGATCCAGAGCACGAACAGCAGAATGCCGATGAGGTTCGCGTCGGATGCAAACCGGTCGAACGTCATGAACGACGCGACGTACAGGGCGTACAGGCGCTTGGCGATCTCGAACGCGACGGCGCAAAACAGCGACGCCACCAGGCTGGTGCGCCAGTAGATGCGCCGGCTGGGCGCGAACTTGAAGATCACGAAGAACAGCAGGGTGCTGAACAGCAGCGAGAGCGGATACGAGAAGAAGTTCCGGCTCGTCGTGGCGAAGGCATTGGCCAGAAACAGCGCGCCCGCGACGAATACCATGGCGAGATCCAAGAGCTTGGCGACAGGCCAGGGGCGGTTCTCCTCCGTGTCGAAGACCTCGTTGAGCGCCGCGCGCAGTCCCCCGAACATACGAGTCGAGAACCACAGGAACAAAGGTGCGGCGAGGACAGTGAGGTGCCCGCGCCGCTCCACCAGGTCGGCCAAGGCGCGCTCGATGAAGCTGAAATCGGCCGCATCGGGAAGGAAGCGCTCCAGCAGCTCGTGCACGTCGAGCTGCTGGACGGTGAGTTGGTATTCGGCGAGGTAACCGACGACGCCGAGCACGAGCCCGACGAAGGGGATGGCCGTCAGCAGAATGTCGAACGACAGCGCGCCGGCGAGAAAGGGAATGTTGTCTTCGTAGGCTGCCTCGAGGGTCCGCCGGACGACGCCGGTGACCGTTCGGTGCCAGCCGCCTTCACCGTTCACGCGAGCGGTTCGTCCTCCTCCTCCTCACTCGCGGGCGAGACGGGACGCGCGGGGCGCGCGCGGCGACGGCGAGCCGCATCGAGC
>DASTDR010000098.1:0-2044 GCA_035710265.1 Gemmatimonadales bacterium
AACAGTGGCGCCAACTCTTGCTCACCTGTGGGATTCTGGCGCCCGTCCTGTATGTCGCGATGACGCTCTTTGTCGGTCTGCTGTGGGAGGGCTACAGCGTCGTCTCTCGCGTTCCCAGTGAGCTGTCCGCTATAGGCGCTCCCACCAGGCCGCTCTGGATAGGGCTCGGCATGGTCTACGCCGTCCTGATGATCGCGTTTGGATGGATCCTCTGGACGTCAGCGCCCCCCAACCGCGCCCTGAGGGTCGTGGGCGCCCTGCTGATGGCATACACCGTGTTCGGGCAATTCTGGCCGCCCATGCACCAGCGAGCGGTGCTGGCCGCCGGCGGCGGTACGCTGACCGACACGCTGCACCTCGTATGGGCGATGATCACCGGCTTCTTTTTCATGCTCATTGTGGGGTTTGGAGCCGCGGCGCTCGGGAAGCGATTCCGCGTCTACTCGATCGTCACGATGGTGATCGGCCTCGCGTGCGGCGCGGTGACCGGCACGTATGCGTCACAGGTTCAGGCAGATTTGCCAACACCGTGGGTGGGCGTTTGGGAGCGCATCAGCATCGCCACGTTCATGGCGTGGATCGCGGTGCTGGCGACCGCGCTCTTGCGCGCTCCGCGCGGAGCGGCGACGGCCGATCCGCCAGCGTTTTCTTCCACTCCTGGACGATGGGCGCGGTCAGTACGCGCCACTCCACAGGAGAGAACGCGAGCGCTACCCGGCGATGAGTTGATCGAGAACCCAGTCGGCTCCCTACAGCACGGCATCACCATTCGACGAGTGCGTCACGAGGTCTGGCCATGGCTCGTTCAGATGGGCGCCGGTAGTCGTGCGGGGTGGTACAGCTATGACTTCCTCGACAACGGACGCCGGCCGAGTGCCACTCGCATCATCCCCGAGCTCCAACAGCTGGCCGTCGGCATGATCTTCCCGGCGGGACCAGGCGTCACCGACGGCTTCACGCTGCTCGCCTTCGAACCGGAGCGCTTTCTCATTCTCGGCTGGACGACACCCGAAGGTGGACGTCTCATGACGTGGGCGTTCTTGCTCGAAGAGGCTGCGCACGATTCGACCCGTCTCATCGTGCGTGCACGCGTAGGACCGAGTGCCCGCGTCTTTGGATTGCCTTGGTGGGCGGCGAATTACCTCGTGAGCGTGATCCACTTCCCTATGCAGCGGAAGCAGTTAATCGGCATCGCGAGGCGCGCGGAGCTCACCATGCCGCGCTCATCTGCGTTCAAGACGACGGACAGGCAAGCGGCGTGCGCGAGGTGAGCAGATGGCTGGCAAGAAGCGAATCAACATCACGTTGAAGTGGATGGCCAGCGTGCTGAGCCTCGCAGCGGGCGCATACGCCGGTTATGTGGGCGTGACATGGCTCCGGTACGGGCGCCCGGCTCACGCCCGCTCCAAGGATCTCGATCCGCTGCTCGATCGATTCATGCCCGTCTATGACATCGTGGAGCGACACGACATCCGCGTCGCCGCGCCGGCCGACGTCACGTTCTCGGCTGCGTGCGAAATCGACATGCAGCGGTCGCCGATCATCCGCGCGATCTTCAGGGCGCGCGAAGTGATCCTCGGCAGTGAACCTGATACAGCAGCGCGTCCGCACGGGCTGCTCGCCTGGTCGCAATCACTAGGCTGGGGCGTGCTCGCTAAGACACCAGACCGCGAAATCGTGATGGGGGCCGTGACACAGCCGTGGAAAGCCAACGTCCTGTTCCGACCGCTGTCGCCCGACGCGTTCACGACGTTCAACGAGCCCGGTTTCGTGAAGATCGCGTGGACGCTCCGCGCGGACGCGACCGGCGCGACCGAATCGGTCTTCCGAACCGAGACTCGGGCAGTCGCCACGGACGCGATGGCGCGGACCAGGTTCCGACGCTACTGGTCGCTGCTGTCGCCCGGGATCATCATCATTCGCAGGATGATGCTTCAGCCGCTCAAAGCCGAGGCCGAACGCCGTGCTGCGGGCAGGCGAGCGGCACACCCAGAGCGTGTGGCTCCAGTCGCGGTCGAGAGCATGGTGCGATGAAGTGCGTTGG
>DASTDR010000099.1:0-2547 GCA_035710265.1 Gemmatimonadales bacterium
GTGGCCGTCGATCGGGCTCTTCAGATCAGCGAAGCGTCGCCATCCTATTCCACGTTGCCGCTGCAACGGCTGACGCCGGGTCGGCCGTCTTCCAGCGGCAGCGGCCATGACCACAAGCAGGGAACCCGCTAGGACACCAACCGCACGGAGAACTGCCAGCGGGTCTTGACAACCCCCGGACCGGGGTTCAAGATCCGCCCGTCCTCACTGACATATCAGATTGGCCGACCTGGCGGAGGCGCAGTTCCTCGAGGAGGGTCCATGCGTGGAATCGCCAGATTGTCGGTGGTGCTCGCCTGTTTCCTGTGCGCGCAAGCGCTCCTGCCAACTCTGGCTCACGCGCAGGCCACGCTGGCCGGTCTGGCCAGAGACACGTCGGGCGCCGTCCTGCCCGGCGTCAGTGTTGAAGCCTCGAGCCCTGTTCTGATCGAAAAGGTCCGCGCTGCGGCCAGCGACGAGACGGGCCGGTACACCATTCCCAATCTGCGTCCGGGCGTCTATCGGGTGACCTTCACGCTGCCCGGGTTCAAGACGGTGGTTCGCGAGGGCGTCGAGCTGGTGGGATCCACTGTCGTGACCCTCAACGCGGACATGGGATAGGAGCTAACGCGCGAAAAGTAGCACCCCCTCCAGCGTGCGCGTGAGCCGCGCGGTGCAACTTGGGGCCGAAATCAGCGGGCGGCGCGGGTAACGGCCGTCGCACAAAAATGCGAGCAGGTTCTTTGGCCCCGACTCTCCCCTTGACGTTGCAGCCACATATGTAGTTAGATCCGCCACCATGGTAGTTTCACGATGGCACGACGTCCGACACTGAGCCGGCTCGAACTCCGCATCATGGAGGTGCTGTGGACGCGCGGCGCCTGTTCCGTCCGCGAGATCCACGAGGCCCTGCCCGAGAAGGGAAGACCTGCATTCACGACCGTCGGGACGATGGTCTACCGGCTGGAGAAGAAACAGGCGCTCGGGTGCGTGAAACGGATCAGCACCGCGAACATCTTCGAAGCCGTCATCTCCCGCGATGAGGCGCACACCCGGCTTGTCGATGACCTGCTCGCGCTCTTTGACGGTCATGCGAAACCGGTGATGGCGCGGCTGGTTCAAGCCGGCAAGTTGACCTTGGACGACATCCGCGAAGCGGAAGAAGCCGTCAAGAAGATTACGAAGAAAGGCAGAAATCGATGACCGACTGGCTGTCGTTCGATGTGGTCGCCCATCTGTGGCAGTCGACGCTGGTCATCGGCATTGTCTGGCTGCTGACGCTCGCGCTGCGCGGGAATCGCGCACACGTGCGTCATCGGTTATGGCTCGCCGCCTCGGTGAAGTTTCTCGTGCCGTTCTCATGGTTCGTGTCGCTTGGCGCACAACTCGAATGGCGCACGGCCCCATCAATCGCACAACCGGCGGCAACGTTCGTCATGGACGAGATTCTGGCACCTCCCGTGATTGCGGCTGTGGTGTCTACGCCGACGGCGCAGTCCACTTCGGCGTGGCCGTGGATGTTGGCGTCCATCTGGGCCGTGGGTGTCGCAGGCGTGCTGTTCTGGTGGTGGCGTCAGTGGCGTCTTGTACGGGTGGCATTGGACCAGGCGAAGCCGATCGCGCTAGGGGCCGCGTACGACGTCGCCGACCTCACGGTGATGTCATCGGCGTGGACATTCGAGCCGGGTGTGGTCGGAATCTGGCGTCCGGTCCTGCTGTTGCCTGAAGGTCTCGCCGATCGACTGACGCCTGCGCAGTTGAACACCGTGATTGCGCATGAGCGATGCCACATCGGTCGTCACGACAATCTTGCAGCGGCGGTTCATATGGTCGTTGAAGCGATTTTCTGGTTCCATCCCTTGGTCTGGTGGATTGAACGGCGGATGCTCGACGAGCGCGAGCGCGCGTGTGACGAAGCGGTGCTCAGCGCGGGCAACGACCCTGATGAGTACGTGGCGGGCATTCTGAGCGTGTGCAGATTCACCTTGCGGGCACCTCTCGCATGCGTGGCGGGAGTGAGCGGGGCTGAACTTCGTTCGCGCATTGAATCGATTGTCCGACTGGAACTGGGGAAACGCATGACCGTAACGCGTCGCGTCGCGGTCGGGCTGGTGGCAGCTGTACTCCTTGGGGTCCCGATCGTTGCCGGCCTGGTGAGAACGCCTGTCGTCGCTGCGGCGTTCGTACCGCCGGCGGGGCCGGTCCCGCTACTGCAGATCCAGGATCCCCCGCGCCAGTCCTTTGAAGTCGCATCGGTGAAACCCAACACGTCCGGCGAGAGGACCTCTTTCTTGCAGCCCAGGCCCGGTGGGAATTTCGCTGTCGGCAACATGACACTGCGGGGGCTGATCATGTTCGCCTATGGGATTCAGGGGTTTCAGCTTGTCGGTGCTCCGGACTGGGCTGCGACAGAGCGTTTCGACATTACCGCCAAGGCGGCGGCGGATGTCCCGCCGACACCGATTGGACAAACGTCACCTGAGGCTCTGATGCTGCGGTCGCTTCTCGAAGATCGGTTCCGCCTGTCCGCACACCGCGAGACGCGAGATCTGCCGATCTACGCACTCG
>DASTDR010000100.1:0-3030 GCA_035710265.1 Gemmatimonadales bacterium
GGCTGCACCCAGGACTGGCGAGGACGGAACGCTGCGATCACGCGGAAGTCGAACACTGCACCTCGGCACCGCCACGCGTAGTACAACGCATAGGCGGTCTTGGCGCTCTCTTCGCCCCGGCCGGGCGGTTGCGCACGAAAGTCGCCCCACCTGAGCCGCCTGGCGGCAGACCATGGAAACGCTGAATCGGCTGTCAGGTCCTCGCGCAACATGTCGTCGAGCGCCCCCGCCCCCGCCCCCGCCCCCGCCCCGGGTCCGGCCTTGGCCGCGACAGCCACCGCGGGAGCCGACGACGCCCGATGCCCACAGCCAGACAGCACCATCGTGACCAGCGTAACCAGCGCAACGAGATGCCTCATGACCTCATCACGTCCGCACCGCATGTCCCCCAAACTCCCGGCGCAGCGCGGCGATCAGCTTGGCCCCAAATGACTCCGTCTGGCGCGAGCGGAAGCGCGCGAGCAACGACTGCGTGATCACCGGCGCCGGGACGTTCAGTCGCAGCGCTTCTTCCACGGTCCAGCGTCCCTCGCCCGAATCCTCGACATAGCCGCGAATGCCGGACAACTGACCGTCCCGGGCAAACGCGCGCTCGGCGAGCTCGTTGAGCCAGGAGCGGACCACGCTGCCGTGATTCCACAGCTTGGCGATCTTGCCGAGCTCGAGCGTGAAGTCCGTAGAGGCGTTGAGAATCTCGTAGCCTTCGGCGTAAGCCTGCAGCATGCCGTATTCGATCCCATTGTGCACCATCTTCACGTAATGGCCGGCGCCTGCGGGCCCGACGTGCGCGTAGCCGTCCGCGGCGGCCAGGCTCTTGAACAACGGCTCGCAGTGCTGCACGGCCGTGGGGGCTCCCCCAACCATCAGGCAGTAGCCGGCCTCGAGCCCCCAGATGCCGCCGCTGACGCCGGCGTCCACGAATTCGATCCCCTTGCTCGCGAGCGATTCCGCGCGGCGCATCGAATCCCGATAATTCGAGTTCCCACCCTCGATGATGACGTCGCCGCGCGACAGCTGCGGAACGAGCTGGCCGATCGTGTCGTCCACCGCGGGACCGGCGGGCAGCATGACCCAGACCACGCGCCGGGGCGCGAGGGGCCGTGCGACCGCGCCGACACTCCCGGCCGCCGTAACGCCCTTGCCGGAAAGCGCTTTCACTGCCTCGGCGCTCTGATCGTAGACGACGAGCTCGTGTCCATGCTGGACCAGCCGGCGAACCATGTTGCCGCCCATGCGGCCCAACCCAACCATCGCTAGCTGCATTGTGCCTCCGGCGACGCACCACGCACCATGCACCACGCCTTTCAGAAGTTTCGTAAGCGTAGCACCGAATCCAGAAGCGGGATAGGATTGGGCCACGCTGTGCACACCGGACGGTACGTGATCATGGGTGTCGCCGGCTCCGGCAAGACCACGATCGGGGCCCGGCTCGCGCACGCGCTCGAGATCTCATTCGTCGAGGGCGACGACCTGCATCCCAGCGCAAACGTCGAGCGAATGGCACAGGGCATTCCGCTGACCGATGAGGACCGGCTCCCCTGGCTGCTCGCGATTGCCGAGCGCCTGCGCGAGTCCGTGGCCGCGGGACGCGGTGTGGTCGTGACCTGCTCGGCGCTCAAACGGAGCTACCGCGATTTGCTGAGGTCCAAGGGCGCCGCCGACACGCGGTTTGTATATCTCTCGGGGGACCGCGACGTGATCGCGGAACGGCTGCGCCAGCGCCGTGGCCACTTCATGCCACCCGCGCTGCTGGCGAGCCAGTTCGCCGCGCTCGAGGAGCCTGCCTCGGACGAACAGGCCTGGGTGTGCGACGTGCGGCAGTCGCCCGACACAATCGTGGCTGCACTCCTCCGCCAGACCGCGTGAGCCCGAATACGGCATTGCTGCTCTACGCCGCTGTGGCGGTGGTGGCGCTGATCGTCTTGATCGCGCGATTCAAGCTCCATCCGTTCCTCGCCCTCGTCACCGTCTCGCTCGCCCTGGGCATCACCGCCGGCATGCCGCTCGGAACCGTCGTGAAGGCGTTTCAGGATGGCGTGGGCGGCGTCCTCGGCTTCATTGCCATCGTCGTGGCCCTCGGAACGATGCTCGGGAAGATGATGGCCGAATCGGGCGGTGCCACCCGGATCGCCACGACGCTCATCGGGCTGTTCGGCGAGCGGCGCGTGCACTGGGCCATCATGTTCGTGGCGTTCATCATCGGGATCCCCGTGTTCTTCCAGGTCGGGTTCGTCCTGTTGATCCCACTCGTATTTACGATCGCGCGGCGCTCGGGATTATCGCTCGTCAAGATCGGGCTGCCCCTCGTCGCCGGCCTCTCCGTGGTGCACGGCATGGTCCCGCCGCACCCGGCAGCGATGCTCGCGGTGGATGCTTTTCATGCCGATGTCGGCCGTACGATCGCCTACGCCATCCTGGTCGGGCTGCCGACCGCCGCGCTCGCCGGCCCGATCTATGCCACCTGGATCGCGCCTCGGATATCGCTGCCGCCGCACAACCCGATGGCGGATCAATTGGTGGGCAGCGCCGAGCACGGAGGCCGGCCGCTGCCGAGCTTCGGCATGTCTCTGTTGACGGTGCTGCTGCCTGTGCTGTTGATGCTGCTCGCGAGCGCAGCCAACGTCATGTTGCCGGCAACGAGTACCCTGCGACAGACCTTCGAGTTCATCGGCAGCCCGATCGTTTCACTGCTGCTCGCCCTGCTCTTTTCGTACTGGTCACTCGGGTTCCGGCAGCAGTTGACGCGGGATCAACTCCTGAAATTTGCGGGCGACTCACTGGCGCCTACCGCCACGATTCTGCTGGTGATCGGCGCGGGCGGCGGATTCAATCGCGTGCTGCTCGACAGCGGCGTCGGTACGGCGATTGCCGGGGCCGCGGTCGGATCGCAGGCCTCGCCACTGCTGCTCGCCTGGGGCGTCGCCGCGCTCATCCGCGTCGCCACGGGCTCGGCCACAGTCGCCATGACGACGTCGGCCGGGATCGTGGCCCCGGTGGCGGCAGCCACCCCCGGCACCTCACCCGAGCTGC
>DASTDR010000101.1:0-2469 GCA_035710265.1 Gemmatimonadales bacterium
GTTCAATCAGGGCCAGGTCTGCTGCGCCGGCTCACGCTTGCTCGTTCAGGAGGGCATCGCGGATCGGCTGACCCAGAAGCTGCGCGCGCGCATGGAGAAGCTGCGCGTCGGTTCGCCGTTGGATAAGGCCGTCGACATGGGGGCGATCGTCGCGCCGGTTCAGCTCGAGCGCATTCGCGGGTTGGTGGATCAGGGCGTGCAGGAAGGCGCCAAGATGTGGCAGCCGTCCTGGGCGTGCCCCACGGAAGGCTACTTCTATCCACCCACGCTGTTCACCGACGTCTCGCCGGCGGCGACCATTGCGCAGGTCGAGATCTTCGGACCCGTGCTCGTCTCGATGACCTTCCGGACGCCGAAGGAAGCGGTCGAGCTCGCGAACAACACCCCGTACGGCCTCGCGGCCAGCGTGTGGTCGGAAAACATCAACCTCGCGCTCGACGTCGCGCCGAAGCTCAAGGCGGGCGTGGTCTGGATCAATTCGACGAATTTGTTCGATGCGGCCGCGGGGTTTGGGGGCTATCGGGAATCCGGTTTTGGCCGCGAGGGCGGTCGCGAGGGGATGTATGAGTATCTCAAGCCGGCGTGGGACGCGGGAAGCGGGAAGGGGGAAGGGTACACCGCGACCAGCAGTACCCTTCCCGCTTCCCCCGTCCCGCTTCCCGGTCTTCCGCCGATCGATCGCACCTACAAGTTGTTCATCGGGGGGAAACAGGCGCGCCCCGATCAGGGCTACAGCCGCAAGATTGTCGGCCCCGATGGTCGCACGCTCGGTGAAGTGGCGGAGGGCAATCGCAAAGACGTCCGCAATGCGGTCGAGGCGGCACACGCGGCGGCGGGGTGGGGACGCGGCAGCGGGCACATGCGCGCGCAGATCCTCTACTATATCGCCGAGAATCTCGCGACCCGCGCGGACGAATTCGCCGCCAGAGTCGGCCGCGCCGAGCTCGAGGCGAGTGTCGCCCGGCTGTTCACCTATGCGGCCTGGGCCGACAAATGGGACGGGGCGGTGCATCACACCCCGATCCGGGGTGTCACCCTCGCGATGAACGAGCCGGTCGGCGTCCTCGGCCTCGCGGCTCCCGATGCGTTTCCCCTGCTCGGGTTCGTCTCGCTGGTGGCGCCGGCGATCGCGGTCGGCAACACCGTCATCGTCGTTCCGTCCGAACCGCAGCCTCTTGCGGCGACCGAGTTCTATTCGGTGCTCGAGACCTCGGACGTGCCGGACGGCGTGATCAACGTGATCACCGGAGCCAAGGACGCGCTCGCCAAAGTGCTGGCCGAGCATGATGACGTGGATGGCGTCTGGTATTTCGGGAATGCCGCGGGCGCCAAGGCGGTCGAGCTCGCGTCGGCCGCCAACATGAAACGGACGTGGGCCACGGCGCAGGGCCGCGATTGGCTCGATCCACGCCAAGGTGAGGGACGGGAGTTCCTCCGTCGCGCCTCCGAAGTCAAGAACATCTGGATTCCCTACGGCGAGTAGTTCCCCCACCGTGACCGCGGTGCTGCACCGCGTGAATTACTCGGAAACCGACCAGATGGGGTTCGTCTACCACGCGAACTATCTCGTCTGGATGGACATGGCCCGTACGGAACACCTTCGCGAGAGGGGGATGTCGTACAAGCAGCTGGAAGATGCAGGCACCTACCTCACCGTGACCGATGTTCACATTCGCTACCGCCAGCCCGCCCGGTATGATGACATGATTCGCATCCGCTGTTGGATTCGGGATTTGGCCTCGCGGCGGGTAATATTCGGGTACGCGGTCGAGCGGGCCGAACCGGAGGTGCTCCTCGCCACCGCGGAGACATCGCTGATCGCGCTGAGCCCACAACAGACTCTTTCGCGCATTCCGGAGCACGTGTGTGAGCTGCTCAAACCCACGGCAGACCCGGTTCGTCTCTAGCGTCGCTGCCTTCCTTATAGTAGCCGCGGCCCGGCCCGCTGCTGCCCAGGTGCAGGCGGACGAAACGACGATCGGCGTGCTCGCGGCGCTGCTGGCGGCGTCGGATGCGCGGCGCTTCGACGCGGCCCCGCTGCGCGAGGCATTGAGCCATTCCAATCCCGCCGTGCGGCGCCAGGGTGCGCTCGCCGCGGGGCGGATGGGTGATGCGGCCGCCGTCGATTTCCTGCTGCCCGCGTTGAACGACTCGTCGCCGTACGTGCAGGCCGGCGCCGCGTTCGCGCTCGGCGTGCTCAAGGATGCGCGCGCGATTCCTGCCCTGCTGGTGAGCGCGCGGGAAGGACAGGTCGAAGCGGTCACCGCGATCGCCAAAATCGGCGGCGACGAGGGTGCGCGCGCGCTCAGCGAGATCATCGCGAGCGGCACCCCCGAGGCCTCGGCTCCGGTCGTCGATCAGGCGCTGCTGGAGGCCTGGCGACTCGCGGGTCGAGCGCCTGTCAGCCAGCTCGTCCGGTTCGCCGACGCCCGCTCGACCACCACGCGCTGGCGCGCACTGTACTCGCTC
>DASTDR010000102.1:0-14347 GCA_035710265.1 Gemmatimonadales bacterium
CCACGCGCTCCCGGCTGCGCGAGCTGGTGTCGCGCGGATCGGCGCGGGCGCTCACGCATCATCCGCCGGAGCCGGGCGACACGATCCAGAAAGGCTCGGCGATCAACTATTCCCGCGGCACGCGCATTACGGTGGCGATGCTGCGCGACCGGATCGAAAATGTGGTGGTGGCCGGCAAGGCTGACGGCGTGCACCTCGAGCCGCTCCCGCCGGCGCGGGCCGATACGACAAAGCCGGCGGCTCCGCCCCCGCCCCCGTCCTCGCCCCCGTCCTCGCCCCCCCAGCCGCCCGCGTCCCCGCCAGGCACGATTCCATGAGTCTGGATCGCCTGTCCGATCTGTTCGCGACGCGTGACTCGTCGTTGGCGCTCGCCGCCGCGGCGCTGGTCCGCATCGCCGACGCACAGGGCCAGGCGACGTTTGGCGACCTCGCCATCGCCTATCGCGAGGAGTTCCTCAAGCTGCGGGCGCACGCCAAAGGGGGAGGCGACGCGCAGGACGCGGGCAGCCTGTCGGTCGACGATGCGCGGTCCTATCTCGCGACGTCGGTGCTGCCGCGTCTCGCCATGCTCAAAGTCATCGTGCTGCCGATGGGGGCGCTGTGGGGTGAAGTCCCCGTAGCATTCGCGCCGGAGGTCTGGGCCGGCCTGGCCCAGGAGCGCGAGCAAGCATCCCAGTATTTCCTCGGGCTCGCCGAAGCGGCGGTGCACTCGAGCGAATCCGTGAGCGGCGATCATCCCACCGTCCGCGGCGGGGCGCGGCTCGAGGCCCGGAGCCTGGTGAAGGCGTACAAAGGGCGGCGGGTCGTGGACAACGTCTCGCTCGACCTGACGCAGGGCGAAATCGTCGGCCTGCTGGGCCCGAACGGAGCGGGGAAGACCACCTCGTTCTACATGATCACGGGGCTGATTCGTCCCGACCAGGGAACGATCCTGCTCGACCATCGCAACATCACCCAGCTGCCGATGTACCAGCGCGCGCGCGCCGGCATCGGATACCTGGCGCAGGAGCCCTCGATTTTTCGCAAGCTCAGCGTCGAGGACAACGTGATGGCGATCCTCGAGACGCTGAACATCGACGAGGCGGAGCGCGGGCGCCGGCTCGAGACGCTGCTCGACGAGCTCGCGATCAAGCATCTCCGCAAGCAGAAGGCGTATCAGCTGTCGGGCGGTGAGCGGCGGCGGCTCGAGATCACGCGGGCGCTCGTCACCGAGCCCAAGTTCCTGCTGCTGGACGAGCCGTTCGCCGGCGTCGATCCGATCGCGGTCAACGACATTCAGACGATCGTCGCGGGGCTGCGCCATCGCGGCATCGGCGTGCTGATCACCGACCATAACGTCGAGCAGACGCTCGACATCGTCGACCGCGCCTACATCATGTTCGAGGGCAAGGTGCAGGTCGCGGGCACCGTGCGCGAGCTGGTGTTCGACGACCGCGTGTCGTCGATGTATCTCGGTCCCACTCTCACCACGCGCCTGCGCGCGCGTCTGTCGTCCGCCGCATGAAGACCGGCCTGCATCAGCACACGGCGCTCCGCCAGGACCTGCGGATCAATCCACGCCTGTACCAGGCGATGGACCTGCTCTACATGCCGCTGCTCGACCTGGAGCAGCACCTGAAGCAGGAGCTGCTCGGCAATCCGTTCCTCGAGATGGTGGAGCCCGAGGAAGAGGTCCAGGCAACCGCGGCCGACCAGCAGCAAAACAAGCCGGAGAAGGAAGCGAAAGCCGAGGACGAGCCCGACTGGGAGAGCATCCTGTTGGATGACCGCACCGAGCACGGCGTGCCCAGCGGCAGTTACAGCGACGCGCGCGAATACGTCGAGCCGGTGACGGTGGAAGGCAAGGATCTCATCGATCACCTGCGCGACCAGACGCGCATGCTCGACCTGACGCCGCGCCAGCAGCTGCTCGCCGAGGAGTTCCTCGGCAACATCGGCGAGGACGGCTATCTGCAGCACAGCCTCGACGAGATTCTCAAGGGCGCGAACCAGCTGCTCGAAGAGCACGAGGCGGAATCGGAGCTCGACCTCAATGTGCCGGCCTTCACCGCGGCGGAAGTCGAGGAGATGCTGCGCATCATTCAACAACTCGATCCCCCGGGGACCGGCGCACGCAATCTCCGCGAGTGCCTGTTGCTCCAGCTCGAGAATCAGAAGCGCACCGACTCGCTGGTGTACCGGCTCGTGAAGGACGCGTACGAGGATCTGATCGCGCACCGCTGGAGTGATCTGGGCAAGCGGTTCGGGCTGGCGCCGGACGAGGTGCAGCGCGCGGCGGACGAGCTGGCGCGGCTCGATCCCAAGCCCGGGTTGCAGTATGCCGCGGGCAACGACGCCTATATCATCCCCGACCTGATCGTCGACAAGATCGACGACAAGTATCTCGTGTTCTTGAACGACAGCGGGCTGCCGCGGCTGCGTATCTCCAAGACCTATCAGGAAATTGCGCGCGACAAGAAGAAGTACGACGGGGAGAGCAAGGAATTCATCAACCAGCGGCTCAACAGCGCGCACTGGATGATTCAGGCGATCGAGCAGCGGCGCCAGACGATGCTCAAGGTGATGAACTTCATCGTGGACCGGCAGCGCGAGTTCTTCGAGAAGGGCATCGATCACCTGAAGCCGCTGACGCTGCGCGAGGTGGCCGACGTCATCAGCATGCACGAAAGCACGGTCAGCCGCGTGACGAACGAGAAGTACGTGCAGACGCCCCGGGGCCTGCTGCCGCTCAAGTTCTTCTTTTCGAGCGGCCTCTCGACCACGACCGGCGAGGACGCGAGCGCGCGGTCGATCAAGTCGCAGATTCAGAAAATGGTCAACGATGAGCCGCCCAAGAACCCGCTCACGGATCAGCAAATCGTGGAGATGTTCGAGCGCAAAGGGGTGCGCATCGCGCGCCGTACCGTCGCCAAGTATCGCGATCAGCTCGGCATTCTGCCCGCGCGGATGCGCAAGCGGCTGTGAGCCTCGCGACCAACTCGACCCGTCCCGACGTGAGCGTGCTCGTCCCCGCCAAGGACGAAGCAGACAATCTCGCCGAGTTCGTGCGGCTCATGCGCGAAGCGCTGCTGCCGCTCCCATACCCATGCGAGCTGGTGGTCGTGGACGACGGCAGTCACGACAGCACACCCCAGGTGCTCGAGGACCTGAAAGTCAAGCACCCGTTCCTGCGCGTCGTCACACACCGGGCGCAGCGCGGCATCGCCGACGCACTGCGCTCGGCGAGCGACGTCGCGCGCGGACGCGTGCTGGTATTCTATCCCGCCGATCTGCAATACCTGCCGGCCGACATCCCGTCGCTCGTGGGCCCGATCCTGGCCGGCGAGGCCGATATCGTCACGGGAACCAAGCAGGGCCAGTACGAGAAGCGGTTTGTCTCGGGCGTCTACAATACGCTTTGCCGCTGGCTGTTCGGCGTGCGGGTGACCGACCTCAATTCGGTGAAGGCCTACCGCCGCGAGGTGATGGATTCGGTCCCGACGCGACCTGACTGGCACCGTTTCATGGTCGTGATTGCCGCGTCGCATGGTTTCCGGCTGGCGGAGCGGCCGGTGCCGCTGTATCCGCGGCGCGCCGGGTCTTCCAAGTTCGGCATTGGGCGCATTCCGGTCGGCGTGCTGGACCTGTTATCGGTGTGGTTCCAGCTGCGGTTTGGCCGCAAGCCGCTGCTGTTTTTCGGCGTCGGGGGGGCGATCCTGTTCTTCCTGGGTCTCGTCGTAGGCGCCGTCTCCCTCTATCTCCGCTACGGACCGCCGCATGTAGGTTTTCGCCCACTGCTCGATCTCATCATGGTGCTGGTGATTTGCGGCGTGGTCTTGTTCGGCTTCGGCTTCGTTGGCGAGATGCTGGCGGGCATGCGCGAAGAGCTGCGGGCGCTGGAAAGGGAGGTGGAACGCCTGCGCCAGAAATAGACACCGGGTGGGATCCCATCTTGTGGAGCAAATCGGAACATCGTAGGTATTAATCCCCCAGAGCTATGCCGCCGCTCGCACTTGCTCTTTTGCTCAATCGCGCGCTCCCCTGGCTGACGATCGATGGCCGGGCGGTCCTCCGTACACTCATCTGCAACAATGGTCGGGTGGGGTCGGTCCAGGCGCTCTGCAGGAGCATGGGCCTGCGGAGCCGCTTCCAGCTGAACCGGCTGCTGCGGCGAGAAGGGTTGCCGCCCTACGAGGAATTGGCCGGCTGGGTGTGCGTGTTCTATTGGATGCTCAGAGCCAACGGCGAGGCCAATGGTGGCGGCGCCCTGCGCGCATTGGCGGGCCAAGCTCACATGGATGCGGCCAGCTGCTATCGCCTGGTACGGCGCGTCACGGGGCGCTGCTGGACGACGCTCCGGGACGGCGGGACGGACGCCGCCCTCACCCTGTTCCTACGTCGTGTACGACCGCCTAACGGTGGGCGCGCCCAGCTGCCTCACGCGACGGCGACGCTCCCGCCCGTGCCGCGGGTCGAGCCGGATCCCGCCGGACCGGTGCCACCGCCTCCGTCCGTGCCTGCGAACCAGCCGCACCGCCTCGAGCTCGACGGTGCGCCCCATGGCATCGGCGTCCGGGGACAGGATCTGGCGTATGTGACACGGCCCCGTGCCGCGGCAATCGAACGATTGGATCTCGCGACCGGCCGCCTGGCCGGTTCGATCCCGTTGGGCTGCGCGCCGACGTGCGTGGCGTTCCATCCCCACGGCCACGTCGCGTACGTCAGCCTGCAGTTCAGCGATGAGATCGCGATAATCGACACCACGCGCCATCGCCGGACCGGAACGCTCCCCGTGCCCGGCGACCCGTTCCCGCTGGTCATGTCGCAGAGCGGACGGACGTTGTTCGTCGCGACCAATGAGGACCGGCTGCTCAGCCTCTCGCCGACCAACGGCCGCATCATCGGTTCGCTGCGACTGCCCGCGACGGCGCACCATCTCGCGCTGCATCCCGCGGGCGGCCGGATCTACGTGGCGACGCGGGCCGGTGGATCCGTATTGGAAGTCGACACGAGCCGGTGCGAAGTCCTGCGCGCGTTCGCGCTGGGTGGGTGGCCGCAGGGTGTGGTGGTGTCGCCCGAGGGTACGGTGCTGTACTGCGCCAACGAACAGCACGGGCTCGATGTCGTGCAGCTCGCCACCGGCAAGCGCGTCGCTACGGTCGAGCTCGACCATCCTGTCTCGCTCGCCCTCAGCCCCGATCACCAGTTTCTCTACGCCGGACTCGTACATGCCGGCAAGGTCGCCGTCATCGACACCACGCGGCTGCACGCTCCCAGTCTGATCGATACCGGCGGCCGCCCGCGCGAGTTTGGATTCGACACGCGCCGAGCCCAGGTGCTCGTGGTGAACGAGGCCGGCTGGATCGATGTGCTCCCGATGAACAGGCGGGGCATCTTCGCCTTCGATCGCGGGCGCCAACAGCCGGCCACGCTGCGCCCGGCGTCCGAGCATCGATGACGGCACACCGACTTATGGTCGGATTATGACCTTTTGAGCGGGTCCGCTTGTGCGCACGGCGGGCCCGCTTCAGCGTTAGCCGCCATGCTCAAGATGGGACTGGCCCGCTACGCGCTCGCGGCCGCGATAGCCATCGCGTGCGGTGACTCGACCGGGGCAGGGGTGACGACCCTTGTCGTCACGCCAGATTCGATCGGGCTCCTCCGAGGGCAGTCCGCCCAATTGACGGTCACGGCGTTCGATGCCGATACGCACCTGGTAGTTGGCATCGCGATCATCTTCGAGTCGGCAGACACGTCGAAAGCCACCGTTTCGAATACCGGGATGGTGCTCGCTCGCCAAAAGGGGAACACCAGCATCACGGTTAGGGGTGGCGGCGCAGTGACGCATGTCCCTGTGACCATCACGGTCCCAGTCGGCGGTGTGATGGTTGCCCCGAGCGATACGACGTTACCGCTGCAGGCCACCATGCAGCTCCGCGCGCACGTGGTCGACATCGACGGGGACACCGTCACCGGGCCACCGCTGACATATTTTTCGAGCAATGTCGCCGTCGCTTCAGTGACGGCTACCGGGGTCGTGCGTGCGGATGGCATCGGCCAGGCCTTCGTATACGCCCAAAGCGGTGGATGGGCTGGGGCCGCCCACGTCACGGTTCCCGACACCACCACGCCTGTTCCCGACAGCAGCGTCATCGCCACGGTGCCGGTCTCGGGATCCAATCTCGCGGTTGCGGTACATGGCAACCTGGCTTACGTGACCCGCGTGTCGACGCCGTACGTGCAGGTTCTGTCGCTGACGAGCCTGACCGTCGTCGACTCCATCCAGGTCGGCTTCACTCCGTGCGGCATCGTGCTCAACAGCGCCGGCACGAGGGGCTACGTCGCCAACCAGGGCAGCAATAGCGTCTCGATCATCGATCTGGCAACACGAACCCAGATCGGGACCATTTCGCTCAACGGCAGCCCGCTTCCCGTGGCGCTGAGTCCTGACGACTCGGTGCTCTTCGTCGCCACCAATGTCAATCGATTGTACAAGATCGCATTGGCGACGAATACCGTCGTGGATTCCTTGCCGTTGCCGGAGACGTCGCATTACCTGCTCGCCCATCCCAACGACACGCTGCTGTACGTCGCGACGCGGGCGGCCGGCACCGTGCTCGAAGTCAACTGGCGCACGATGGGGGTGACACGGACGTTCGGCTTCGGAGGCATGACCCAGGGCATGGTGCTGGCGCCCGATCGGTCGGAGCTCTATGTCATCAACGAGACGCTGAACAAGCTGCACATCATTACGTTGTCCACGAGCGCGGCAACCAGTCTGCTGCTCGCGGCTGCGCCGCACAGTATTGGCCTGAGCGGTGATGGCTCCAAGCTCTATGCCGGATTGCTCTATGCCGGCAAGATCACCGTCTTCGATCGGGTTACACGCGCACGTCTGTACAACGTGGTGACCGGCGGAGTCGTGCGGTGGATGGCCGCTGATGCGCCCCGAAGCCGCATGATCGTCGCCAACGAAGCCGGTTGGGTAGACGTGCTCCGCTAGTATGACGTATTGTGCGCTCGCGCTTGCGAGCGCACGTCGCTTCTCGCTAATCCTCCTACGCAACGCAGTTCGCTCCTACCCGTCAGGAGGATGGACCATGAAGCGCGTATCTGCATTGGGTGTCGCCGCGCTTGCCGCGCTGCTCGGCATGAGCTGCGCGACGCCCACCGACGTCGCCGAGCGTTCCGAGTTTGCGCAGAGTCCGCCGATCCCGCGTGGTGATGGCATCGTCGAGCGGCTGCCGCTCTGTTGCGCGCCGCTCGGATTGAAGGTGTCGTCGGCCGCCGGCTTCGCATACATCGCCCAGGTCACCGCCAGCCAACTCGTGCGATTCAATACGAGCACGCGGACGTTCGGCGAGACCGTGGCGGTTGGATCGGTCCCGTCCGACATCGTGTTCAGCCCGGACGGCTCCCGCGCGTACGTGTCGAACCAGTGGAGCCAGAACGTCGGGATCATCGACGTCGCGACGAACACGCAGATCGACGTGATTCCCACGATCGGCGATCCGTTTGCGCTGGCGATCTCGCCGGATGGCAGGACACTGCTGGTAACGACAAACTCGAACGCGCTGCGCAAATACAACATCGCGACGAAGGCCGAGACCGGCACGATTCCGCTGATCGCGACGTCGCACCACATCCTCATGGACTCGAAAGGGCGGTTCCTCTACGTCGCCACGCGCGACGGCGGGACCGTGATGGAAGTGGATTGGCGCGCGATGACGGTGCCGCGGACGTTCTCATTCGGCGGGCGCACGCAGAACATGGCGTTTTCTCCGAACGGTCGAGACCTCTACATCTCGAACGAGCTGAGCAATCTCCTGCACGTGCTTCGGGTCAACACCGGCCAGGCACACAACATTCCGCTCAGCGGCGGTGGGGAAGGGCTCGCGCTCGGTGACGGCGGCAAGCTGATCTACGTCGGCCTCGTGTTCAACGGCGGCGTGGAGGTCATCGACCGCGAGAGCGAGGCTACGCTCCGCGTGCTGCCCGTTGGCGGCGTACCGCGGGAGATTCAACCGGCGATTTCGGGCGACTATGTCATCGTGACGAACGAGGCGGGATGGGTGGATCTGCTGGAGCCGACCGATTCGATGCTGCCGCCGCCCCCCCCGCCGCCGCCGCCACCACCGCCGCCACCACCGCCTCCGCCGCCGCCCTCGACGACACGCATATCCGTGCCCGGCGGACCGATTGGCGTCACGACGCACGGAGACATCGCCCTGGTCGCGCAGCTGAACTTCAATTCGGTCGCACGATTGGATCTCACGATCGACTCCATGGTGAATTCCATTGGCGTCGGCTCGCTGCCCGTCATCAGCGTCGTCAACCCCTCCGGCACGACGGCGTACGTGACGAACCTCGGCGGCGGCAGCGTGAGCATCGTGGACCTCGCGTCCAATGCCCAAACCGGCACGATTACGGTGTCGGGCTCTCCGTTCGCGCTCGCGATCAATCCGGGCGGGACCCATCTGTTCGTCACGACCAACGTCGATGCCGTGTGGAAGATCGATCTGGCGACGAACGCGATCGTGGGCTCACTGCCGCTGCCGGCGACATCACACCACATCCTGGCTGATCCCAACGATCAGATCCTGTACGTGGCCACGCGGGATGGCGGCACCGTGCTCGAGGTGGATTGGCAGTCGATGACGGTGCTGCGCACGTTCAGCTTCGGCGGTCGCACGCAGGGGCTCGCGATTTCGCAGGATCGCAGCCAGTTGTTCGTCGCCAACGAGCTGAGCAACGAGCTGCACTTCGTGGATCTCGCGTCCGGCTCCTTCACGAGCACGGCGCTCGCGAGCGGCGGCGAGGGGCTCACGCTCAGCGCCGACGGCTCGGCGATCTGGGTGGGCCTCGTGTTCAGCGGTCAGGTGCAATCGGTCGATCGCGTCACACGATCGGTCGTGCAGACGTTCACGGTCGGTGGGACACCGCGCGAGCTCGCGACCGACACCGTGCGCGGGCGCATTCTGGTGGCGAATGAAAGCGGCTGGGTCGACATCTTCGATTGACGCGGCGGCCGTGGCGCGGGTGCCGTTGGAAACGGCACTGCTGCAATCGCTGCCCTGGCTCTCTGCTCGAGGCAGGGCAGCGATCAATTTCCTCATCTATGACCACGGCCGGTCGAGCTCGGCGGAGGCCCTCGCGGCGCGGCTCGGGTTGAGTACGCGCTATCAGCTGGCGCGCCTGCTGCGCCGGGAGGGCCTGCCGACCTACGAGACGCTAACGGGGTGGATTTCGGCCCTGTACTGGCGATCGGAAGCCGAGCATTCGCACGCCACCCTCGTAATTCTTGCCCGGCGCTCGCATCGCGCGCTGGCGGCATCGTACCGGCTCGTGCTGCGGGTGACCGGGCGGCGCTGGAGCGAGCTCCGGCGGGCATCATTCGACGAATTGCTTCGGCATTTTGTCGAACAGTGCGCCTCGCCACCGCGCAAGGCCGACGAAGGGCGCCCGATGACGACCTGAAGACGATCAACGGACGCTACGGTATACCGACTCCATCTTCGCCAGGATCGCATCCCAACTGAACTGCTCGGCCAACCGGCGGCGACCGGCCTCGCCGAGCCGCCGGCTGCGGGCAGGATCGCGCAGCACGGAGTCGAGCGCGCTCGCCAACGCCGCGGCATCGCCAGGCGGCACCAGCAGGCCGGTCTCCTGATCCACGACGATATCGACGATGCCGCCGATATTGCTCGCGATCACCGGCACGCCGTAGTTCATCGCCTCGAGCAGCACAACACCGAGTCCCTCGGTGTCACCGCGAGAGTCAAGCACGGCCGGCAGAACGAATACTCCGGCGCGTTGGTACGCGGTACGCAGGTCCGCGTCGCTGATCCGGCCCCGAAACTCCACCCGATGCGCGATCCCGAGCTCGCGCGCACGCGCCTCCAAGCGCGGACGCTCGGGCCCGTCGCCCACGATCACGAGCCGGGCGCGGCGGTCGGCGAGCTGTGCGACCGCTTCCACCAGATGTGTGACACCCTTGCGCTCGACGAGCCGTCCCACGAACAGCACGGTGGGCACGTGCTCGCGATCTGCATCGGTCTTGGGGCGGGCAGGGGGCAGGGAAGCCGCATACGGGATGACGGCGATCGGCACATTGGCGATCTCGCGCAGCGCGGCCGCCGTGTAGGACGAGATCGCGATCACGCGCGCCGCCCGCCGCGCCGCCCACGCCAGAAATCGGCGAAAGCCGAGGCGCAGCTCGGCGCCGTAAAACGTGGTGACAATGGGCGGCCGGCCACGGCGCTGCGCTGCCCACCCCAGCAACGCCAGGGGCAGGGGCCAATGGACATGGATGACGTCGTACTGGCGCCGGTTCGTCAATCGCCGGATCGCGCGCATCCCACCCAGCACGAAGCACAGCGGCATGACACGGTAGAGCAACGATCGGCGCATCCGGTCGGGTGCCGTCTCTTCATGCGTCAGGTTCTCCCAGCGCCGGAAGAAATAGCGGAACCGGTGGACCGGAATGCCCGCGAACGTCTCGTCGGGCGAGCCCTTGTACGCCGAGGTGATTACCTCGACGTCATGCCCGGCGGCGCGGAGCCGCTGCAGCAATTCGACGAGCCATGGGGTAATGGGGTCGTCGGGACCGCGCGGAAAGGCCGTAACGACGTGCAGGATGCGCATCGCGGCTGATACTATAACCCTTCTTGTGCCCCGGGGGGCGCGGTTATCTTTCGTGACACGTTTGAGTTAACCCTTCAGGCAAGGACGTCTCCACGATGGCGCAGCGGATCGCAACGGGCTCCCCCGAGCTCACGAAGTTCTATAGCGAGCGGTACAACTGGCGGAATTCGGGCGAGGAGCGGATGCGGTTCCGGCGCGCCACCAAGCTCGCGCAAGTGAAGCCGGGCGCGGCGGTGCTCGACATCGGATCGCGCAACGGCGATCTGCAGAAGTATCTGCCTCAGAACGTGAAGTATCAGGGCCTCGATATCGCGCCCGAGTTCGCGGCGCCGAACATCCTGATCCACGACATCACGACCGGGCTGCCGTTTCCGGACGAGTCGTTCGACAACGTGTTCATGGTCGAAGTCCTGGAGCACACGCCGACCGCTTACAATACCGCCGGAGAGATCCGCCGCATATTGAAGAAGGGCGGGGTATGGGTCGTGTCCGTCCCGAACCCGTATCACTTCAAGGAAATCATCTGGAATATTTTCCGCGTGCCGGACCGGCAGGGCCACATTTACAGCTGGACCCGTCAGACCATGACGCGGCTCGGCGAAATGAACGGCCTGCGGCTGGCTGATTGGGGCGGCACGTACCTGTGGCCTAAACCCGCCATCCCGGCGCCCTGGTGGATGATGGCGCGCTCGGTCGCGTATAAGTTCGTCAAGGACTGACCTCGATAATCCGGTGACCAACAGGCGACGGTGGCTCTGGGCGATCCAGGCGGCCGTCGCCGTTGTCGTTATTTGGCTCGTCTACCGGTCCCTCCAGCGCAATTGGGCGGAATTCCGCTCGCTCGAAGTGCACCTGGCGTTGCGGCCGAGCTGGCTCGCACTCGCGCTCGTGATCGTGTTCGCGACCTATGTCTTTTACATCGAGGCGTGGCGCCGGCTGCTTGCAGGATGGGACCAGCGCATTGGATTCCGCGCAGCGGCGCGCGCTTGGTGCCTGGCAAATCTCGGGCGCTACATCCCCGGAAAGGTCTGGAGCGTCACGGGCCTGGTCGTGCTGGCGCAGCGCGAAGGCGTGCGCGGCAGCGCCGCGGCGGCTTCGACGGTCGCCTTCCAGGGATTGGTGTTGGGGACAGGCGTCGCCGTCGTCGCCGGTGCGACACCCCATGCCACGTCCGCGCTGCGGTTGATCATCGGGTTTCTCGTCGCGGCCGTGTCACTCACTGTGTTAGTGTGGGGCCCCACTGCACGCTGGCTCGGCCGGATGATGAGCGCCACCAGCCCACTCAGCCCGTTGCCGCTCTCAGCGGTCGGGGCAGGGGCACTGCTGATGTTGCTGGGCTGGGTGGTCTACGGACTCTCGTTTTGGCTGTTCATTCAAGGGCTGTTACCCGATCCGCACATCCCGATCCCCGCGGCCTGCGGCGTTTTCACCCTGAGCTACATTCTGGGCACCCTCGCCCTGTTCGCACCGGGCGGCATTGGCGTGCGCGAGCTCGTGATGATCAGCTTGCTCACCCCATATCTCGGCAGCGGCGGCGCCGTCGCGGTGAGCGTTGGCTCGCGCGTGCTGCTGACGATCGGCGAGGTGGTCGCCGCACTCTTGGCCATCGCGCTATCGCGAACCGTACCATCATCGGAGCCTCGGACTGAATAAGACTGCGCCGATCCCCACTCCGACCACCTACACGCCCCGGAGACCGCTACTCCTGGCGCTCGGTGTGTTCACGTTCTGGATCGCGGTTTTGTGCCTCCCCATGCTGGCGGGGCAGTGGCTCGCCGGACCGTACAGCGACCAGCTCTCGGCCGGCGTCCCGTTCCGGGGCTGGGGCGCGGAGTGGTGGCGCAAGCTCGGACACATCCCGCTGTGGAATCCTGAGATCTTCGCCGGCATGCCGTATGTCGGCGCGCTCGGAACCGGCGACATCCTGTACCCGACCGCGGCCGTGCTGCGGCTGCTCTTGCCGACCGCGACCGCGATCAACATCGGGTTCTTCGTTCACTACGTGCTCGCGGGGCTGTTCACGTACCTGTTTTTGCGCCGGCTCGGTGTCTCGTGGAGTGGCAGCCTGATCGCGGGACTCGCCTATCAACTGTCGGGGGTCGTGGCCTCGTACGTCCAGCCGGGACACGACGGCAAGCTGGTGGTCACGGCGCTGATGCCCATGGTGCTGCTGGGGCTGGTGATGGCAATTCGCGATCGCAGACCCGCGGGGTTTGCGCTCGTCGCCATCGGCGTCGCGTTCAGCATCTTCACGCAGCACGTGCAGATGACGTACTACATGCTGCTGACGGCAGGCCTGTTCGCGCTGTATCTGGCGCTGGCGGAGCGTCCGCGCCTACCTGTGGAACGCGTCAAAGCGCTGGCGCTGGCGCTCGGCGCCGTCGCGCTGGGTTTCGGCATCGCCGCCATCCAGCTGCTGCCCGCGTTCGCGCACATGCCGCTGTCGCCCCGAGCTGAAGGGGTGCAGGGGGGGTTCGAGGTCGCCACGAGCTACGCAATTCCGTGGGCGCACGTTCCGGAGTTCTTCCTCAAGTGGTTTGTCGGGCAGACCGAGACCTACTGGAGCACCAACGGGATCAAGCTGCATTCGGAGTACCTCGGCCTCCCCGTGATCGCCCTCGCGATTGGGGGCGCGGGGGCATCGTTCGTCGATCGGCGCTTACGCTTCTGGCTCGGCGGCATTGGCCTGCTGTTCCTGCTGGTCGGGCTGGGGAGCGGGACGCCGTTCTACCGGCTGTGGTTCACGCTGATGCCGTACGTGAAGCAGATGCGCGCGCCGGGCATGTCGTTTTTTGTCGTGGCGTTCGTGGTGGCCTGCTTCGCGGGTTTCGGAGTCGAACGCTGGGAACGGGGGGGGCGCTCCGACGATCAGAAAGCGCTGGGACGGGTCCGCACGTGGCTGATCGCCGCGGCGGTCATCGCGCTGCTTGGCATGGTGGGGCTTTTCGGCAATATGGCCCGCGCGCTAAGCGTGAGCCGAGCCGGCGCGGTCGCGCCGCGTGAGATTCTGCTCGGCGCAATCACCAGCGCCCTCGCGCTCGCCGCCGTTGCGGCCATCCTGTGGGCAGGGACCCGGCAGCGCATTCGCGCGGTGCCAACCGCGCTGCTGCTGGCACTGATCATCGGCGGGGACCTGTGGGTCAACGCCCGGCCATTCTGGACGTTTACCACGCTTCACAAGACGCTGTACGCCCCCGACCCGATCGTGGAGCGCATCAAGGCCGGTCCGTCACCAACGCGCGTGCTCGATCTCAGCCGGGCGATGGGGCAGTCGAGCTATCCAGGGAACGTGCTGATGTCGATGAACGTCCCTCAGCTCCTCGGGGAGCACGGACTCGAGATGCGGTACTTCGACGATGTGATGGGCGGCCACAATACGTGGCGCAACCTGGGGAATCCGCACCTGTGGGACATGTTCGCGGTGCGCTGGGTCATCACGCCATCGAGAGTGCAGGGGCTGGATTCGATCCCGGGATTCAAGCGCGTTGTGCAGGGACAGACAGCGTCCGGAGCACCCATCGATCTCTACGAACGCACCGCGCCCGTCCCGTACGCGCAGGTGGTTTCGGCAGCAGTGGCGGCAGATTCCGGGCCGATCCTCGCGACGCTCATCGATGCCCGCATGGGCTTCGACCGGCTCGTGCTGCTCAACACGCGCGATGGCATAACCGCGCGGCCGGTCAATGCGCTCCCCGAGCCCAGCCCGAGCAAGGCTGCGATCCAG